>NZ_DATCNW010000418.1:0-49965 GCF_036565025.1 Pengzhenrongella sp. | reverse complement strand
ACGTCCTATAGGACGTCAACGCTCGGACGTTACGGGGAATGAATCAGCGCGCGCTCTACACCGCACAGCGTGTGACACGTCGGGGGCGGGCGGAGGCGGTGTGCGCGCACCGGTATCCTGGGGGCACAACCACCCGCGCTGAGCCCCAGGAGTGATCCACGCATGGGACGTGTCGTCGTCGATGTCATGCCGAAGCCCGAGATCCTCGACCCGCAGGGCAAGGCCGTCGCCGGCGCGCTGCCGCGGCTGGGCTTCGCCCAGTTCACGAGCGTGCGCCAGGGCAAGCGGTTCGAGCTCGAGGTCGAGGGCGAGGTGACGCCCGAGATCCTCGCCGCTGCGCAGGACGCTGCCGAGACCGTGCTCTCGAACCCCGTGATCGAGGACGTCGTGCGCGTCTCGGCCGTCGGCGCCTGATGCGCGTCGGCGTCGTCACCTTCCCGGGCACCCTCGACGACCGGGACGCCGCCCGCGCGGTGCGCCTCGGCGGCGGCGAGGCCGTTGCCCTGTGGCACGCGGACGCCGACCTCAAGGCGGTCGACGCCGTCGTCCTGCCGGGCGGGTTCTCCTACGGGGACTACCTGCGCGCCGGGGCCATCTCGCGGTTCGCGCCGGTGATGGGCTCGATCATCGACGCCGCGAACGGCGGCCTGCCGGTGCTCGGGATCTGCAACGGCTTCCAGATCCTGTGCGAGGCGCACCTGCTGCCCGGCTCGATGATCAAGAACGAGCAGCTCACGTTCGTCTGCCGAGAACAGCAGCTCACCGTTGAGAACGCCCGCACGGCTTGGACCCGCGACTATGCGGAAGGACAGCGGATCACCGTCCCGCTGAAGAACCAGGACGGCCAGTTCGTCGCCGACGAGCACACCCTCGACGAGCTCGAGGGCGAGGGCCGGGTCGTGGTGCGTTATCAGGGCTGGAACCCGAACGGCTCGCGCCGCGACATCGCCGGCATCTCCAACGCGGCCGGGAACGTCGTCGGGCTCATGCCGCACCCCGAGCACGCGGTCGAGGTCGGCTACGGCCCCGACGGCGCGAACGGCCCGCGGACCGGCACCGACGGGCTCAAGTTCTTCACCTCGGTCCTGCACAGCCTCGTCGGTTGACCGCGGCCGACGGCGTGCCGTCCGCGCGGTCCGCCCAGCCCGCGACGCCCGAGGTGCCCGCGCCCGCAGTGACCGTCGAGGCTGTGGCCTGGGACGACGCCGGCGCGACCGCTTTGCGAGTCGCCCAGCAGGCCGAGCTCGCGGTGCAGTACGGCCGTGGCGACCTGGTGGCGCTGACCGCCCCGGACGACATCACCGCGATGCTCGTCGTGCGGGTCGACGGCGTGCCGTCGGCCTGCGGGGCGCTGCGCGACCGGGGCGACGGCGTCGGCGAGGTCAAGCGCATGTTCGTCCGGCCCGAGCAGCGCGGCCGGGGCCTGTCGCGCATGGTGCTCACCGAGCTCGAGCGGCGCGCCACCGAACTCGGCTGGCAGCGGCTGATCCTCGAGACCGGCGAGCTCCAGCCCGCCGCCATCGGCCTATACCGCTCGGCGGGCTACACCCCGATCCCGAACTACGCGCCGTACGAGGACGAGGCCGACTCCTGGTGCTTCGCGAAGGCCCTCTGACCCGCCCGACGTCGGCCGGCTCGGGTTCTGCGACGACGGTCACCGGGCACCACGGTGACCGTGCACCGTGGCTGACATATTCGCATCACGTACATATGCTTAGACATATGCGCACCACGATCCGGCTGCCCGACGACCTGTATCGCGAGGTCAAGGTCACTGCGGCGAGCACCGGGCGGAACGTCACCTCGTTCATCGAGGACGCGCTGCGCGCCGCCCTTCTGCGTGAGCACGAGCCGGCTGACCTCGAGCGAGAGGCCTATCGCGTCACGCCGGTGGGTGTCGGCGGTGTCGTGCCCGGGGTCGACCTCACCGACTCGGCGCGGCTCCTCGAATTGATGGAGCGCGAGTGATCATTCCTGACGTCAATGTGCTCGTCGCCGCGTTCCGACGGGACGCGTCCGGCCACGCAGCGTTGCGCGACTGGCTCGAGTCCGCCGTCGCGGGCGCCGAACTGCTCGGGCTCACCGACGCGGTGCTCGGCGGCGTCGTGCGGATCGTGACCCACCCGCGGATCTTCGTCACGCCGTCGACTCTCGCAGAGGTGCTCACCCAGATCGACAGCCTCCGAGCGGCTGACGGCGTCGTCCGGGTAACGCCCGGGCCGCGGCACTGGGAGCTTTTCGAGGGGCTCTGTCGATCCGGCGATGCTCGCGGGAATCTCGTCGCGGACGCGCAGCACGCGGCGGTCGCCGTCGAGCACGGTGCGACCTGGGTGACGCTCGACCGCGATTTCGCCCGCTTCCCTGGCCTGCGCTGGCGTTCCCCGCTGGGTTGAGTCGGCCGGTCCCGCCGCCGCTCAGAACGTCGCGAGGCCCTTGCGGTAGGCGAACCCTTCCGCGGCGTTCTGGATGACATCCGCGATGACGGAATGGCCGATGTTGTTGGGGTGGATGCGGTCGGGCGCGAACATTGTCACCGGATTCCAGATCGCGCCGGGGTCGGCGACGACGATGGTCCCGTCGTCGAACTCGGGCTCGGCCACCACGGAATCGATCATGCCGTTGAACACCGCGAGATTTGCGGCCGTGTGATTGGTGTCAGCGGCCACGAAGGCCAGGCCCGCGGCGCTCGGCGTGGGGTCCTTGACCACCACGATCCCGGGCGGCGCGGCGCTCTTGTCCAGGTATCCGTCGAAATACAGCTCGCCGCCACCACTGCCCTTGGTCACGACGATCTTGGAGGTGCCGGTCAGGCCGGCGACCCGGTAGGAGATGTCGTGGAAGCCGTTCTTCTCCGTCGTCTGGCCCACGGTCGTCCCCGACCCGTAGGGGACGCCGTTGACCGTGACCGAGTACGGCGAGCCGCGCCCCTCCGAGGGCCGGAAGCCGATGACCATCAACGAGATCTCGTTGGCGGTCGTGGTGATCGTGAGCTTCGAGCCCGGGGCGCTGGTCTTGATCGCGGCGCCACCCCCGGCGGTGCCGACGCTCGACGCCGTCCAGGTTCCGGTCCGGACCACCGACGGGCTGGTCTCCGGGGTCCAGTGATAGCTGCGGAACAGCCGCAGCAGGGTGCGCAGCGAGTTCGGGAAGTCGACCTTCTCGGCGGCGTCGGCCGGGGAGCGGACGGTGACGACCGAGTTGAGGACCGCGTCCAGGACCACCAGGCCCTTGCTGTTGGGGGTCCAGGTTTTGCCGGGCACGCTGCAGGCGGCCTCCACGACGCGGCCGATGACGGCGCCGGAGATCCCGTTGTTGTCCGTCGTGCTGGCGTCGATCCGGTTCCCCAGCCGCGAGACGTAGCTGCGCGCGGGGGTGGTCGCCCCCTCGCCCGCGACGTAGCTGTGCCCGTAGGCATAGAGCGGCACGAGCTCGAGCGGATGGGTGATGACCGGGGCGAGGGTCGGGGTCGGCTCGGGGGTCGGTTCCGGGGTGGGCGTCGGGGTCGGTTCGGGTTCCAGCGCCGAGGCGCTCGAGGAGGAGTCGAACCACTCGTGCGCCGGGGATGTCGACGGGGCGAGGACCAGCACGGCCGCTGCCGCCGCGACGAGCGCCGAGCGGCGGGTCAGCCAGAACCCGGCGCCCCAAGCTCCGAAGGCAGCGCGCAGACCTCGGGCTTTCACCACGGCGGGCATCTCATTTCACATCGGGGTCGCGCGAGGCGACACAGGGGCGATCTGCCCACTCTTCGCTCATCGGCGCACGACGAACAGGTCTTGAGGAAGGGCCGCGGCCCGTTCTTGGCTGGTCAGACAGGGAACTTCGTGGCTGGTCAGGCCGGGCAGGCGTTCGAGCCCGGGTGACCCGGGGCGTTCACGCCTCGGTCGACCGCACCAGTCGCCGGTCCAGCGCGCTCTCGCACGCCTCCACGAGGCCGCCGGCAAGGGCGTACTTCTCCCGGAAGATCGCGTCCAGCACGGCGAGGTTGAGCAGCACCCGGGGTCGGACCATGCCGCAGCCGAGCAGGGCGCCGAGCGCGGCCCGCTGGTGGCGCGTCATGCCGTCGAGCGGGCAGGTGCCCTCGGCGCGCAGGCCGTTGCTCTCGAGCAGCTCGGCGGCAACCTCCAGCGCGAGGCGGAGCTCGCCGCCCGGGTTCCAGATCGGGTAGGAGAGGGTGCGTGCCGCGTCCATGTCGCTCCGTCCCTCGCCGTGCGCCGAACCTCGATGGGCCGCCGCTGCCATCGTAACTTCGCCCGCTCCGGGGCCTGTTCGGCGTCCGAATGGGGGGTCAAAAGCGACACCGCGGCCTCGGCTGCGTGCTCCAATGGGCGCCCGAACCCGAAACGGAGGACAGCGATGGGCACGCGAACGGTCACCCTCCGGGGCGTCGCCGTCGGCTCCGGGGTGCCGTTGCTGGTGACCACCGCCGGCCGTCCGCGCGCTCGCCGCCCGAACTGCTCGGCCGGAATCGCTCACGGCAGCCGCCGGGGGACCGATCGGCACTGTGTCCCGAGTGACACCGTGGAAGTGAGTCGATGAGCCAGCCCCGCACGAGGCGACCGCGCCGCGGTGCGCTCGCGGGCACGTTCGCCACGGTGCTGGCCACCGTGCTGCTCGCGCTCACCGCGTTCGCCGGCCCTGCTGCGGCCGACAGCTACGACCCCCAGCGCCGCGCCGCCGAGGCGAGAGCGGCCAAGGCCACCCAGTCGGCCGCGGCGCTGTCGGCCTCGATCGATGCGCTCAACGTGGCCCTCGACCAGGCGGTGCTCGATCTGCAGGCCTCGAAGGCCCGCCTCCCGATCGCGCAGGCCGAGGTCGCCGCCGCCAAGGTGGACCTCGAGCGCTCCCAGCGCGAGGCGACCCTGATTGCCGCTCGCCTCAAGGACGCCCGGGCTCAGGAGTCCGCGATATCCACGACGATCGCCGCGGACGCCGTGCGCGGGGCGCAGCTCCATGTCGCCGTCGGGCAGATGGCGCGGCGCGCGTACAAGGGCCAGACGGCCGCGACGGCGCTCGCCACGGTGCTGGACTCCAAGAACGCCCAGGACTTCGTCAACGAGTATGGCGTGGTCGCCACGGCGCTGCGCATCCAGACCAAGGCGCTGCGGGAGTCGGAGCAGGCCGCGGCCGCGGACCTGAACAGCCGAGCGCGCCTCGCCGCCGTCCGGCACAGGGTCACCGACCTCAAGGCCGACGCCGACCAGAAGGTGGCCGCGGCTGTGGCCGCCCGGGCCTCGGCGGCCGCCCGGGAGACCGAGATCAAGACCCTGATCGCGAGCCAGGCCGCGAACCAGCGTGCCATCACCTCGATGATGGCCAAGGCCGACGCCGAAGCGGCCAAGGTCGCCGTCCAGCGTCAGGTGATCGGTCGCGAGCTCGCCGGCATCCTCGCGAAGCAGCGCGCGGCCGCGCAGGCCGTGATCTGCGCCGCCGAGGCCGCCGCCCGACGGCGTGCCGGCGCGTCGCCGTCGGCCCGGGTGGGGACCTCGTCGGTGAGCGCCGCCGCCGCGACCCTGCCGTCCCGCATCGGCTCCTACCGCGGGGAGCAGATCACCAACGCCGCGCAGATCGTCATCGCCTCGATCGACCTCGGGCTCGATTCCCGCGGGCAGGTCATCGCCGTGATGACCGCGATCGGCGAGTCGACCCTGCACAACGTCGACCACGGTGACGCCGTCGGCCCGGACAGCCGCGGGCTGTTCCAGCAGCGCGACAACGGCGCGTGGGGCTCGTACTCGGATCGGATGAATCCGCGGATCGCGGCGACCAGCTTCGGCCGGGCACTGCTGCGGGTGCCGGGCTGGCATGCGATGCCGCCCACCATCGCCGCGCACACCGTTCAGCGCAACGCCGACCCGTACTACTACGCGAAGTACTGGAACGACGCGGTCCTGATCGTCGGCGTGCTGAGCGGCGACCCGGAGCTGGCCAGCAAGCTCCCGTCCAACGGCGGCTGCTAGTAGCTCCTAGCCCGCCAAGCACAAGACCCCCGCTGACGTCCGAGCGTTGACGTCCTATAGGACGTCAACGCTCGGACGTCAGCGGTGATTGAGGCGCTGGTGAAGACGGCGGTTTGGGGGCGCTCAGGCGGTGGGGGCTGCGGACCCCAGCGCGCGGCGCAGGTCGTCGATCAGATCCAGCGGGTCCTCGAGCCCGACCGAGAGCCGCACCGTCGTCTCCGCGATCCCGACCGCAGCCCGTCCCTCCACCCCGAGCTTGCGGTGGGTGGTCGTCCCGGGGTGGGTGACCATGGACTTCGCGTCGCCGAGGTTGTTCGAGATGTCGATCACCTCGAGCCGGTCCAGGAACGCGAAGGTGGCCTTCTTCGCGACCTCCGCCGTCGCGCCGTCGGGCACGGCGAGGTCGAGGGTGACCACGGTCCCGCCGCCGGACATCTGCTTGCGCGCCAGGTCGTGCTGCGGGTGGGAGGGCAGGAACGGGTACCGCACGCTCGCGATGCCGGGCTGCGCCTCGAGCCAGGTCGCGATCTGCAGAGCGGCGGCGGTCTGGGCGCGGACCCGCAGCGACATCGTCTCCAGGCCCTTGAGCAGCACCCACGCGTTGAACGCGCTGAGCGACGGCCCGGTGTTGCGCAGGAACAGCTGGACCGGCCCGTCGATGAACTCGCGTGAGCCGAGGATCGCGCCGCCGAGCACGCGGCCCTGGCCGTCGATGTGCTTGGTCGCGGAGTAGACGACGACGTCGGCCCCCTGCGTGAGCGGCAGCTGCAGCACGGGCGTCGCGAACACGTTGTCGAGCACGACGACGGCGCCGGCCGCGTGCGCGAGCGCGCTGACCCGCTCGACGTCGACCAGGTCCTGCATCGGGTTCGACGGGGTCTCGAAGAACACCACGGTCGCGGGGGTCGCGAGGGCGGCCTCCCACTGCTCGGGCACGTGCGCGTCCACGTAGTCGGTGTGCACGCCCCACTTCGCGAGGATCTCGTTGAAGATCACCAGGCTCGAGCCGAACAGGGCGCGCGCCGCGACGATCCGGTCGCCGGACTTCACCAGCGCCGCGAGGGTGGTGAACACCGCCGACATGCCGGTCGCCGTCGCGCAGCACGCCTCGGCGCCCTCGAGCAGGCGCAGGCGCTCTTCGAACGTCGAGACGGTCGGGTTGCCGTAGCGGGAGTACACGAACCGGTCGTTCTGGCCGGCGAACGCGGCCTCGGCGTCGGCCGCGCGGTCGTAGACGAAGCCGGTGGTGAGGAACAGCGCCTCGGAGGTCTCCGCGAACGGCGTGCGGACGTGTCCGCCGCGCACCGCGAGGGTGTCCGGGCGCAGGCGGTCCACGGGGAGGGAACCGTCGTCCCAGGCGGCCGGACCGGGCACGCGGTCCGGGCCGTTGCCGGGGAAGGCGTCCGGGGCGGTCCCGTCGCCGGGCACGCGGTCGGCGCTCACGCCTGGCTCCATGGGAGGCCGGCTGCTCGCCAGCCGGTCGCGCCGCGGTGTCCGGCGCGGTCGACGCCGCCCTCGAAACCCTCGAGCACGTTGTACGCCGGGCCGAGCCCGGCCGCGGTGGCCGCCTGTGCCGCGGCGATGGACCGCACGCCGGAGCGGCACAGGAAGACGACCGGGCGACCGTCGCCTGCGGCCAGTCCGGCCGCGGCGAGCTGGTCCAGGAATCGGGGGTTCTGCGCGCCGCTCGGGTAGCCGATCCACTCGACAAGCGCGGGCGCCCGGCCGAGCGAGCCGACGTCGGGCACCCCGACGTAGCGCCACTCGGCGGCGGTGCGCACGTCGACCAGGACGGCGCGCTCGTCGCCCTCGAGCAACTCCCACGCCTGTGCAGGAGTGAGGTCACCCGCGTAGGTCGTGGGTTTGGCAGGGTCGGTCGTTGTGCTCATATGCGCCTCCATCGTCCTGGCGGTAGCACCCTCGCCCGCCGCCCGGAGGCTTTGGGGGGTTGCTGCGGCGTCAACGAGCCAGATCTCTCGGCCGCTCTGGATGGTGCTCCGGATGCTACGTCCCCAGCCCGGTCGAGTCCAAGCGCCGAACGGGTGCCGTCCGACCAGTGAGACATTTCCGACCATTTACTAGACATTTGGCGATCGGGGGCCGACCGGGTTGACAGTCCTGCGGGGCGTGGTCGATTCTCTTCACAGGTCATGAGTGCCAGCAGATAGCCCCGGCTTGCTGGCCGGCAACCCTCCTCCGCGGCGGGGTGCCCCGGGTGACGACCTGGCCTTGGCCAATCGGCCCGGGCAAGCGCGGGGCCTCACGACGTGGTCCCGATGGACCTACCGGAGGCATTTCATGTCTGTGATCACCGAGAGCGCGACCTGCGCGCCCACCCGCACCGACGCCCGCTCGACCGGGCCCGGCGCGCTGCTGCCCGTCGTCGGCGCGGCGACCCGCGTGCCGCTGATCGACGGCAGCACGCGCACCTACGCGAACCTCGACTCCGCGGCGAGTGCCCCCGCGCTCGAGGCCGTCGCGGCCCGGGTCACCGAGGTGCTGCCGCTGTACGCGAGCGTGCACCGCGGCGCCGGGTACCTGTCCCAGGTGTCGACCGCGCTGTACGAGGCGTCGCGGCACACCATCGAGCGGTTCGTCGGAGCGCGCGAGGACGACCTCGCGATCATCACGCGCAACACGACCGACGCGCTGAACCTGCTCGCCGGCTGCGTGCCGCCCGGCGGCAAGGTCCTCGTGCTCGACGTCGAGCACCACGCGAACCTGCTGCCCTGGCAGCGCCTGAACGCGACCGTGCTGCCCTTCGAGGACACCGTCGCCGGGACGCTCGAGGCGCTCGCGCGCGAGCTCGCCACGACGTCATACGCGCTGGTCGCGACCACGGGCGCGTCGAACGTGACCGGCGAGGCACTGCCGATCGACGACGTCGTGCGGCTCGCGCACGACGCCGGCGCGCGCGTCGTGGTCGACGGCGCCCAGCTGGTGCCGCACCGCGGCTTCTCGCTCGCCGAGACCGGCGCGGACTACGTCGCGTTCTCCGGGCACAAGACGTACGCGCCGTTCGGCGCGGGCGCCCTGGTCGGCCGGCGCGACTGGCTCGACGAGGGCACCCCGTACCTCGCGGGCGGCGGCGCCGTGAAGCACGTGCGGGTCGACCGGACGCTGTGGACGACGGCGCCCGCGCGGCACGAGGCCGGCTCGCCCAACGTGATCGGCGCGATCGCGCTGGCCGAGGCGTGCGAGACGCTCGCCGCCCTGCCCGACGGCGCGCTGGAGGCCCATGAGCGCGAGCTGCGCCTGCTGCTCGTCGGCGGCCTCGTGGCGATCGACGGCGTCGAGGTCGTGCGGATCTGGGCGGACTCCGTCGAGCCGATCGGCGTGGTGACGTTCAACGTCGCCGGGCACGACCCGGGCCTCGTCGCGGCCTACCTCGCGGCCGAGCACGGGATCGGCGTGCGGGACGGCAAGTTCTGCGCGCACCCGTTGCTGGCCCGGTTGGGCGTGCCCGCCGGTGCGGTGCGCGCGAGCATCGGCGTCGGGACGGATGCCGAGACGGTCGACCGCCTGCTGGTCGGGGTCCGCGCCTACCTCGCCGACGGCCCGACGGCGACCTACGAGGTCGTCGACGGCTGCTGGACCGTCCAGAACGACCCCCGCCCGCTGCTCGAGCTGCACGGCCTGTCGGCGCTGGCCGGCACCGCCGCCGCCTGCGCCTGACGGTCCGGGCGCGAGTCGCCCCGGCCGCGAGTTCGCTTGTTTGATGCGAGTTCGCCGTTCGAAACCGGCGAACTCGCACCAATATGGCGAACTCACCGATCACACCCGGAAGCACCCCAGAGTTGTCAGACCCAACGCGGGCCAGGGACCGCGCAGCGTCTGACAACTCCGGACTCGCCGCTTTGCACTCGCCCGCGCCCGAACCCCTCCGCCGAGAGTGGAGTAACCGCCTTGTTTTGACGTTTCAAACGGGCGGTTAGTCCACTCTCGGCGGAGTCTTACTCGCGGACGGTGAGGCCCAGGTGGGTTGCCAGGGGGCCGGACATCTCGATCAGCTGGTCCGGGGTGATGATCGCGCCGCGCAGGCTGCCCAGGCCGCGCAGACCGGCGAGGTCCGCGCCGCGCAGGTCGAACCGGTCCAGGGTCGCCCGCGTGACGTCGAGGTTGCCGACCCGGCAGCCCGCGAGGGTGACGCGGGTCAGGCGCGCGCCGCCCAGGTCGAGCTCGCCGATCTGGCAGTCCTCGATCACGACGTCGGTCAGGTCGGCGTCGCGCAGGTTGACGAAGTCGAGCTTCCCGCCGGAGATCCGCACCCGGGTGAGCTGCGCCGAGTACGCGGTCACCGCGCCGAGCCGGCAGCCGGAGACTGCGACGTCGCGCCAGGTCGTCTCGATGGCCTCGAGCGTATGCGCCCGCACCTCCTCCAGCACCGTGTCGGCGATCTGCGCGTGGTTCAGCGCCGCGTCGTCGAGCACGCAGCCGGCGAATCGGCAGTCCAGGAACCGTGCGTTCTCGGCGCTCTGGCCGGAGAGGTCCAGGTCGCGCAACTCGAGGCCGTCGAAGTCGCCGTCGGGCTCGAGGTCCCCGGTGTACAGGGTCAGCTCGGGCAGGTTCACGTCTCCGATGCGTCGTCTCACGCCTGAGACCCTGCCATGCCCGACGGCGTCCGGCCGCGCGGCCGGGTGATCTTTTTGATCGTGAAGATGGTGCGGGCTTACCTCAACGGACGGCCCGGGGGCAGCGCATCGGGAGCCGATTCAGCCCCTTGAAGGCAACGAGTAGTCAGACGACGACGAGGAGACCTCGGCTGGCCATCGCCACGGTGCGGGCCAGCGCGTTGGTCAGCAGATCCGAGGCCGGTGCGAAGCCGCGGACGTCCCACAGTGCCTGGGCCGTCTGCCACGCCACCTCGCGCGCCGTACTGATGCTCCAGTTGCTGATGACGTTGGCCACGGCCGACAGGTGACGGTCGACGGCGACCAGGTCCTTCGGCTCGAAGGACCGCCGGATGGCGTCGTCCGCCGCATCGAGCAGCACGTTGATCCTCTCGTAGTCCTCGTGGTGGTGGCCGTCGTCGGGCGTCGTTCTCAGTTCCCGGCAGGTTCTCACGACGGCCAGCGGCAGGTCGTGGTTGATGTGGGCGTTCATCCCGGCCAGGGCGAACTGGATGGGCTCGATCCCGGGGTTCTTGCGGGCGGAGAGCAGCGGCCGCCACGCCACCGGCACCGCGGACCGGGGCCCGGACATGGCATCGATCGCGCGAAAGTAGAGGTTGGCGAACACGACGTCGAGATGCGCGACGAACGCCGGGTCGCCGAATCCCCCCTGCGCGACTCGTTGACTCACGGCCACCGTGACGTCGAGATACATCCGGTTGAAGCTGGCCACGCCGTCGTGCGCCGGAAGCGCGGCGTCGATGGACCGCATTCGTGCGACAACCTCGTCGATGCTCGCGGCAGGCCGAGCCGCCGCCGGAACCCCACTGTCCATGGCCCGACCCTAGCGACCAACCCGGCGTCCAGCACCCCGGTTCTGCAAAGTAGGGCGCATTCTGCGAACTCCGGGAGTTTGCAGAACGCGGGCAAGTTTGCAGAACGCGGAGGTTTTCAGTGCGGGACGACGGTTCCGGTGAAGTGCACCTTTGCCGTGCGGGCATTCCAGCCGGAAAAGGTGAAGGCGCCGTCGTCGCCGGAGACCCGCACGGTGACGGTGCCGGGAAGCAGCACCGGGCTGGTGAACGCCACGGTCCACGTGAATGCGTCGGTGCGCGCGGCGCCGACGGTCGCCAGCGCCCGGGACGCCGTGTACATCCCGTGCGCGATCGCCCGCGGGAACCCGAACGCCCGCGCGGTCAGCGCCGAGAGGTGGATCGGGTTCCGGTCGCCGGACACCGCCGCGTACCGCCGCCCGACGTCGGCCGCGAGCCGCCATTGCCCGGTCGGCATCGGCAACCCGCCACCCCTCGCCACCCCATCCCCCGACGTGTCAGACCGAGCGCGCGCCAGGGACCGCGCAGCATCTGACAGGTGGCTGCCCTTGGCCAGATACGTGGAGCGGCCGCGCCAGGCCGGCTCGACGTCGGCCGGCTCGCCCGCGAGGCGGATCTCGGTCACCAAGTCGACCTGGGTGCCGGACCGGTGCGCGCGCAGGTCCTCGGCGTAGGCCCGGACGTCGATCACGTCCCCGAGGGCGACCGGCCGGCGCTGCTCGACACGGTTCGCGACGTGCACGAGCCCGGCGAGCGGCAGCGGGAAGTCCGGCCGGACCATCAGTGCCATCGCGACCGGGAACGCGAGCACGTGCACGAACCCGGCCGGCAGCACGTCCGACGCGCTCTCGCCGAGCAGGTGCTGGTAGGCCGTCAGCCGGTCGGCGTCGGCGCGGACGTCGCGCGCGAGGTAGGCGACGGTGGGCAGTGCGCCGAGCCCGCGCCGATCGGGCCCGAGACCGGGCCCGCCGAGCGCCAGCGACTCGAGCGCGCTGCGCCCGCGCCCCACCCGCGCCGCGACCGTCATCCGCACCGAGGCCCCGGCCCCGCGCGCGTACAGCCCACCCAGCCCCGGGACCTCGCCGAGTTCGACGTCAAGCGCCCGGAGAGAATCGGAAGAATCGGTGCGCCCCACGAGCAGATCCTTCCGAAAACTGGCGGGCCGCCTCACGCGCCGACCAGGTTCTGGCCACAGACGCGTAGGACGCGGCCGACTATCCCGCCGGCGGCTGGGCTGGCCAGGAACGCCACGGCCTCGGCGACGTCGATCGGCAGCCCGCCCTGGCTCAGGGAGCTGGCCCGCCGGGCGAGCTCCCTCGGCGCGAACGGGATTTTCGCGGTCATGTCGGTCTCGATGAACCCCGGCGCGACGGCGTTCGCGGTGCCGCCGTACGCCGTGAGCAGCGGCGCGGTGGCCCGGACCATGCCGATCACGCCGCCCTTGGACGCGCCGTAGTTCGTCTGGCCCCGGTTGCCGGCGATGCCGCTGGTCGACGCGATCGAGACGATCCGCGGGGCCTGGGTGAACTCGCCCGACGTGAGCAGCTGCTCGTTGATCCGCAGCTGCGCGGCGATGTTCACCGCGAGCACCGCGTCCCACCGTTCTTGGGTCATGTTCGCCAGCAGCCGGTCGCGCAGGATGCCGGCGTTGTGCACGACGATGTCGAGTCGTCCGTGCCGCCCCACCGTGTGCTCGAGGATCCGTTCCCCGGCGTCGGGCGCCGTGATGTCGAGCTGCACCGCGGTGCCCCGCACCCGGTTGGCGACCCCGGCGAGCGCCTCGCCGGCCGCTGGCACGTCGACGACGACGACCTTCGCCCCGTCCAGCGCGAGCAGGTCGGCGATCGCCGCCCCGATCCCGCGGGCCGCCCCCGTCACGACCGCGACCCGACCGGTCAGCGGCGCGTCCCAGTCCGCCGGCAGCGTCCCCGCCTCGCTGTCCACCATGAGCAGCTGACCGTCGACGAACGCGGACCGGGTCGACAGGAAGAACCGCAACGCCCCGAGCACCGACGGCGCCTGCGCCCCGACCTCGGACGCCAGCACCACCCCGTTCGCGGTCGAGCCGCCCCGCAGCTCTTTCGCGAGCGACCGGAGCATGCCGTCCACGGCCTGCCGGGCGGCCGCGACGGCCGGCGCGTCGTCGGGCGTCGCCGGGCGCGAGAGGGTGACGATCCGGCCGTGCCGGGCGAGCGAGCGCAGCATCCCGCCGACGGCGAGCACCGGCGCGGACAGCTCGTCCGGGTGCGCGATCTCGGTGAGCACCAGCACGACGGCGGCGTACGTCTCGCCGGGCACCACGTCCCGGCGCACGTCGACCGCCCAGCCGCCGAGCGCGGCCGCGACGGCCTTCGCGTCGTCGGCGCTGCTCTCGGAGCCGAGCACCAGCACCGGCCCGGCGACCAGCGGCTGACCGGGCTGGTGGCGCAGCAGAGGAACCGGCCGGGGCAGCCCGAGGCGCCCGGCGAGCTTCTTCGTGAGCCCCGTGTTGACGAGGGTCAGATAGGTGTCGCTCACGCTGCCTCCAGGATCGCGGTGACGCCCAGGCCGCCGGCGGCGCAGACGGAGATCAGGGCGCGGACCGGACGCCCGGCGTCGGGCCCGCCGAGCTCGGCCTTGCGCTGGGCGAGCAGCTTCGCGGCCGTGGCCACGATGCGTCCGCCGGTCGCGGCGAACGGGTGACCGGCCGCGAGGGAGGATCCGCACACGTTGAGCCGGTCGCGGTCGAGCGACCCGAACGGTCCGTCCAGCCCGAGGCGCAGCCGGCCGAACTTCTCGTCCTCCCACGCCGCGAGCGTGGCGAGCACGGTCGCCGCGAACGCCTCGTGCATCTCCACGAAGTCGAAGTCCGACAGGCGCAGGCCGTTGCGGGCCAGCAGCCGCGGCACCGCGAAGGCCGGCGCCATCAGCATCCCGTCCTTGCCGTGCACGAAGTCCACCGCACCCGCCTCGGCGTCCACGACGGTGGCCAGGGCCGACAGGTCGTGCGCCGCGGCCCACTCGTCCGACGCGATCAGCACGGCCGACGCGCCGTCGGACAGCGGGGTCGAGTTCCCGGCGGTCATCGTGGCGGGCGCCTCCAGCCCGAGGCCGAACACCGGGCGCAGCGTCGCGAGCCGCTCGAGGCTGCTGTCGGGTCGCAGGTTCGCATCGCGGGTCAGCCCCCGGAACGGGGTGAGCAGGTCGTCGAAGAAGCCCGCGTCGTAGGCCGCCGCGAGCCGGGCGTGGCTCGTATGGGCGAGGGCGTCCTGCGCCTCGCGGCGCACACCCCACTCGACGGTCGTGAGCGCCTGGTGCTCGCCCATCGACAGCCCGGTGCGCGGTTCGACGATGCTGGGCGCGGTGGGCGTGAGGTCCTTCGGGCGGAGCCTGGCGATGGCGGCGAGCTTCTGAGCAGGGGTCTTGGCGCGGGACAGCTCGAGCAGCATCCGGCGCAGCCCGTCGCTGACCGCGATCGGCGCATCGGAGGAGCTGTCCACCCCGGCCGCGATCCCGGACTCGAGCTGGCCGAGGCGGATCTTGTTCGACAGTCCGACGACGGCCTCGAGCCCGGTCGCGCAGGCCTGCTGGACGTCGTACGCCGGTGTCTGCGGTGCCAGTGCGGAGCCGAGTACGGCCTCGCGCGTCAGGTTGAAGTCCCGGGAGTGCTTGAGTACCGCGCCCGCGGCGACCTCCCCGATCCGCTCGCCCTGCAGCCCGAACCGGGCCACCAGCCCGTCGAGCGTCGCGGTGAGCATGTCCTGGTTGCTCGCGGCCACGTAGGTGCCGCCGGCGCGGGCGAACGGGATCCGGTTCCCGCCGACGATCACGGCGCGTCGCGCGCCCGGGCGGTGGGGAGTCGGGGAGCCGGTCGCGTTCGTCTCGGGTACGGCCATGGCAGGTCCTCTCGCGTCGTCATCGTTGAGCGGTGCGGGTTGATCCGTTCCGGGCGGGCCGGGCCGGTGATCCCGGCACAGTGTCCAGTACTGACAGTACCTGATACTGTCCGTCCTGTGAGTCAGATCACACCAGATCCTTCGCCGTCGACGGACCCCACGATGCCGCCCGACGGCGCCGTCGTCGAGCCCCGGGACGGTCGCTCCACCCGGTGGGTCGACCACCGTGAGGCCCGTCGCGCCGAGCTCGTGCGCGTCGCGCGCAAGGTCGTGCACCACCAGGGGCCCGACGTGTCCATGGACGAGATCGCGGCGGCGGCCAACACCTCGAAGTCGATCGTCTACCGCTACTTCGGGGACCGGACCGGGCTGCGGGTCGCCGTCGCCGAGGCGGTCGTGGCCCAGATCCAGGGTGCGCTCGAGGAGGCGTTGCACTCGGCGGTCACGCCGCGCGACGGGCTGCGGGCGATGGTCGGGGTGTACCTGGAGATGATCGAGTCCTCACCCCACGTGTACTTCTTCGTGACCCGTGAGGGCTCGCTCGAGTCCGAGTCGCCGATCGGCCGATTCCTCGATGCGGTCACCGACCTGGTCGCCGCCCCGTTCGCGCTGGCGCTCACCGAGGCGGGCTCGCCCGCCGGCGCCGACCGCCGCGTGATGGCCGAGACGTGGGCGTCCGGCGCCGTCGGCTTCGTGCGAGGGGCGGGCGAACGCTGGCTGCGGCGGACCGAGGACGCCGACGGCCTGGACCGCGAGGAGCTCACCGCGCAGGTCGCCGCGTGGCTGTGGGCGGGCCCGGTGGGCGTGCTCACCCGCGGCCGCCTCGCCGTCGTGCCCGACGACGCCCGCCTCGCCGCCGACCACGATCGCCCAGCCCCGACCACCACATCCCCTCGACGGACGACCGAACCCGCACAGGAGCCCCGATGAGCAGCACGACCGATCGCACCGCCAACGTCACGGTGAACCCCGAGGCCGCCATCGTCGATGTCGAGCGGCTCGAGAACGTGCTGCTCGGCCGCTGGGGTGACCTGCGGCGGGCCGCGCGGGTGCGGGTGGCCGACCCACGTTTCGCGAAGATCGAGGGCCTGTCGATGGCCGAGCACCGCGCGCGCATCGTGGCGCAGGTCAAGACCCTCGCCGTCGAGGGCGACGTGCTGCGCGCCTTCCCGGTCGAGCTCGGCGGCACCGAGGACGACGGCGGCATGCTCGCCGGATTTGAGGAGCTGGTCGCCGCGGACCCGTCGCTGCAGATCGCGGCCGGGGTCCAGTGGGGCCTGTTCGCGTCGGCGATCCTGCACCTGGGCACCGCCGAGCACCACCGCCGGCTGCTGCCCCGGGCGATGTCGGCCGAGGTCTTCGGCGCGTTCGCGATGACCGAGACCGGCCACGGCTCGGACGTCGCGAGCATCGGCACGACGGCGACGTACGACCCGGCGACCGAGGAGTTCGTGATCCAGACCCCGTTCCGCGCCGCCTGGAAGGACTACCTCGGCAACGCGGCCGTGAACGGCACGGCCGCCGTGCTCTTCGCCCAGCTGATCACCGGCGGTGTGAACCACGGCGTGCACGCGTTCTACGTGCCGCTGCGCGACCCGGCGACCATGGACTTCCTGCCCGGCATCGGCGGCGAGGACGACGGGCTCAAGGGCGGGCTGAACGGGCTCGACAACGGCCGGCTGCACTTCGACCGCGTGCGCATCGGGCGCACGAACCTGCTGAACCGGTACGGCGACGTCGCGGTCGACGGCACCTACAGCTCGCCGATCACCAGCCCCGGGCGCCGCTTCTTCACGATGCTCGGCACCCTGGTGCAGGGCCGCGTCTCGCTCGACGGCGCGGCGGTGAACGTCAGCAAGCTCGGCCTCATGATCGCGATCACCTACGGCAACCAGCGCCGACAGTTCTCGGGCGGCTCGGCCACCCAGGAGGTCGTGCTGCTCGACCATGCCGAGCACCAGCGCCGCCTGCTGCCGAGGCTCGCCCAGACGTACGCCGCGCACTTCGCGCACGACACCCTGCTCGAGACCTTCCACGACGTGTTCTCGGGCACGACGGACACCGACGAGCAGCGCGAGGACCTCGAGACGCTGGCCGCCGCACTCAAGCCGACGTCGACCTGGCATGCGATCGACACGCTCCAGGCCTGCCGCGAGGCGTGCGGCGGCGCGGGCTTCCTGTCCGAGAACCGGCTCGCCTCGCTGCGCGCGGACCTCGACGTCTACGCGACGTTCGAGGGCGACAACACCGTGCTCCTGCAGCTCGTGGCCAAGCGGCTGCTCGCCGACTACGCGCGCGAGTTCAAGGACATCGACGCCGGCGGGGTCGCGCGCTACGTCGCGAACCGCGCGGCCGACGCCGCCCTGCACCGCACCCCCCTGCTGCGCGCCGTCCAGACCCTGGCCGACGGCGGCGATGTGCGCCGCTCGGCGGGTCAGCTGCGGGAGGCCGAGACCCAGCGCGAGCTGCTCACAGGACGGGTCGAAACGATGGTCGCGGAGGTCGCCGCTGCGCTGCGGCCGGCGACCCGGTCCTCGCGCGAGGATGCCGCGGCCCTGTTCAACAACCACCAGCACGAGCTCATCGAGGCTGCGCGCGCGCACGCCGACCTGATCCTGTGGCAGGAGTTCACGGTCGGGCTGGAGCTGATCGAGGACCCCGGCACGCGCCGGGTGCTGACCTGGGTGCGGGACCTGTACGGGCTCACCGTCATCGAGCGGAACTTGGCCTGGTACCTGATCCACGGCCGGCTGTCCGCGGGCCGGGCCCGCACGGTGACGTCCTACATCGACCGGCTGCTGACCCGGCTGCGCCCGCACGCGCAGGACCTCGTGAACGCGTTCGGCTACGGTGCCGAGCACGTCCGCGCGCCCATCGCGAGCGGCGCCGAACGTGCGCGCCAGGACGAGGCGCGGGAGTACTACCGAGCGCAGCGCGAGTCCGGCGAGGCGCCCGTGCTGGAGAAGTCGCTGGGGCGCGAGACCGGGACGGTCGCCGGGGCGCCGGCCGTTGGCGTCGTGCGGCCGGCGAGCGCCGAATCGGACCCGGTCGACGCCGAGTCCGCATAGCGATGGGCGTGCGGAACTATCTGATCGAAGGTGTCTCCGGGACCGGCAAGACGTCGGTGTGCAGAGAATTGCAGCGGCGCGGCTACCGTGCCATCAATGGTGACAACGAATTGGCCTATCAGGGCGACCCGGAGACTGGTACCCCGACGGACGGCTCCACGCACGAGCACCACATCTGGCAGGTGGACAGCGTAAAAGCCCTGGTCGCCGACCAGGATGCGGCGGTCACATTCTTCTGCGGCGGCTCCAGGAACTACTCGAAGTTCATCGCGCTGTTCGACGGCGTCTTTGTCCTCGACGTCGACCCCGAGACGTTGAGCCGGCGGCTCGACGGGCGAACGGAAGATGAGTGGGGCGGCAAGCAAGCGGAACGAGAACTCATTGCGCGCTTGCATCGAACGAAGGAAGACCTCCCGAGTAACGGCATCTCAATCGACGCCACCGCGCCGATCGCGCGCGTCGTCGACGAGATCGTCCGCCAAAGCGAAGCGTAGGACCCAGCCACCCGGCGGCGCCGGTCCGCGAACTGGGAGTCGTTGTCGTCTTTCGAGCCCGAACACGACAACAACTCCCAGTTCGCGGCGCGAATCGGCGATCGCCGCCTCGAGGCGCAACGTGAGCCCGGGAGGTCGCCCACCCCGTCCCCGTCCGAGTCCGCGAAGGACCGGACGTAGACCTGGTAGACGACCGCCCGGCGCCACCACCCGGCGTCGCGGGGACCCGTTACGGGGTCACGGGCCGGCCGTCGGCGTAGCCGGAGCCGAACTGCTCCTGCGCGATCAGCGGTCGAACCGTGCGCTCCACGGCGCCGGTGCTGAACGCGTCCTTGAGCACGTTCTCGCCGAGCACGTTCCCGAGCGCGCCCATCACGATGCCCTGGTCGAGGGACAGGTACCGCTTGGCGATGGTGCCGCTGCGGGTCGCGACGGAGTCGTAGAAGCCGCCGGGACCGTAGGCCTTGAGCTTGGTCTTCATGCCCGCCAGGTTGTCCATCGACTCCCGCGGTGCGTACGGCAGCGCGAGGAACGACGCGTGCGGGGTGACGACGCCGTCGCCGAACGTCGGGGTCGGGTTGGTCGCCTCGCGGCAGCCGGCGTAGCCGTTGTCGACGTTCGTGCGCTCCCGGTCGGAGGTGTAGCCGTCCGGGCTCATGCCGATCTCGTCGACGCCGTACTCGCGGTACCCGCCGAACGGGTCGCTCGCGGGCGAGAAGCCCCAGTAGCCGTACTTGGCCTGGTCCATGCCGTGCTCGATCTGCGCGCGGACGGCGAGCGGGTGGTTGATCGCCCAGCTCTTGGTGCCCCACGCCGCCTCCGGGATGAACAGGTCGGGCATGAGCTCCTCGAACATCGTCCCGCCCCAGGTCGGCACGATGTTCATGCCGCGGTAGCCGAACGCGCCCTCGAAGACGTTCAGGCCGAGGTAGTTGCGCGTCACGCCGACCGGGCGGGTCTCGAGCCAGGACCAGTCACAGCTCGCGGGGAACGTGCGGCTGGTCGCGAAGTAGGCCGTGGCGGGGATCTGGCCGCGGGCGATGCCGAGGTACGTCACGATCCGCGGCTCGGAGTCGAGGATGTCGTAGTGGTTGCAGGTGAACTGCACCGGGGTGCCGTTCGCCAGGGTGCCGGGGCACGCCGTCCCGGCGGGCTTGTCGGGCCAGAACCCGCCGTACACCATGCCCGGACGGGTGCCGCCGAACTGGTTCAGGTCGTAGAACGCCCCGAAGTCCATGTCCGCCAGGATCGCCTCGGCCTGCGGGCGCACGCTCGGCTCTGCCTTGCTCACGACCATCAGCGCGGCCGCGAACCAGCCGTTGTCGACGCTCGACAGGAACGGGTCGACGGCGTCGCCACCGGGGAAGGTGGTCAGCTTCTTGCCGGTCGCCTCGTCGTACCAGTTGTAGAACATGCCGCTCGGGGTGTGCTTCTCCATCGTGGAGAGCGTGCCCAGGGTGCGGGCCAGCCGTGCGTGCGCCTCCGCGTGCCCGATGATCTCGAGCTTCTCGGCGACCACCGTGCTCCACATGTACGCGCCGATGTTGGTCGGCGAGGTGTACCCCGAGCGCGAGCCGGCGGCGAGGTCACCCTCGATGTTGTCGGCCGGCAGCCCGGTCTTCTCGTCCGTCATCGCGGCGAACGACTTCCAGGTGTCGACCGCGTACTTCGTGAGCTGGGCGCGGTCGGCGCCGGTCAGCTTGCTCGACGTCGGCGGGACCGGCGTCGAGTCGGCCATGGCCGGTGCGGCGACGGCGGTCAGCAGGCAGGCGGCGGTGGCCGCCGCCAGAAGCGGGCGGAGTCTCATCGTTGAGTCCTTCGGTGGGTGGGTGCGCAGAGGTGAGGCCGTGCGGTGCTGCGAGGGAAATCCGGCGAACCGAACCGGAGAACGAGGGGCCCTACTTGATGCCGGTGGTGGCGATCCCCTGGATGAAGTGCTTCTGCAGCGCGAGGAAGACGAGGATCACGGGCACGACGACGACGACCGCACCCGCCAGCAGCAGGCCGTACTCCGTCTTGTTCTGGCCGACGGCGTACAGCGCGAGCGCGACCGGGAGCGTGTACTTGTCCTCGGTGCTCGCCACGACCAGGGGCCACAGGAAGTTGTTCCACGACCCCAGGAAGGTGAGGATGCCGAGGGTCGCGAGGGCTGGCTTGCACAGCGGCATGATGATGCGCGCGAAGATCCGCAGCTCGCTCGCGCCGTCGACCCGGGCGGCGTCGATCAGCTCGTCGGGCAGCCCGCTGATGAACTGCCGCATCAGGAACACCCCGAACGGTCCGGCGAGGAACGGCAGGATCAGCCCCGCATAGGTGTTCACCAGTCCCAGGCTGCTGACCAGCACGAACAGCGGGACCAGCAGCACGACGCCGGGGATCATCAGGGTGCCGAGCACGATCCGGAACAGCCAGTCGCGGCCCCAGAAGTCGATCTTCGCGAACGAGTACCCGAGCATCGAGCAGAACAGCAGGTTCCCGAGCGTCACCGCGACCGCCACGATCGCGGAGTTCGTGAAGTACTGCGGGAAGTCCAGCTGGGTGAACAGCTGCTGGAAGTTCTCCAGCGTGAAGGTGTGCGGCCACCAGGTGGGCGGGCTCTGCCGGATCTCCGCCTCGGGCTTGAGCGAGCTCAGCGCCATCCAGATGAACGGCGAGACGACGGCGATCAGCCCGACGCCGAGCACCGCGTACAGCCACCCGTGCGGGCGGGCCTCGCCGATGGCGATCGACCTGCGCTCCGCGGTCCGGACCTCGCGTTTGGTCATGGTGCTCATCGGGCGCTCCCGGCCTTCGGAACGGAAACAGCAACGGCGGTGGCGCGGCGGGGCCGACGACGTGGGCGCCGGTCGTGCTCGCCGAGCAGGCGGAACTGGATCAGGGTGAGCAGCACGATCGCGAGGAACAGGATGTAGCTCATGGCCGAGGCGATCCCGTAGTTGCCGAACCCGAACTGCTTGTAGATGTAGTACGAGACGGACAGCGTGCTGTTCAGCGGGCCGCCCTGGGTCATCACGAACGGCTCCTCGAAGAACTGCAGGTACCCGATGCCGGTGATCACGGCGCCGAACAGCAGCGTCGGGCGGATCGTCGGGACCGTGATGTTGCGCAGCCGCTGCCAGGCGTTGGCGCCGTCGAGCGCGGCCGCCTCGTGCAGCGACGTCGGGACGCCCTGCAGGCCGGCCAGGAAGATGACGATGAGCGTGCCCATGCTGCGCCAGACCGCCATCATGATGAGCGCCGGCATCGACCAGTTCGCGTCTCCGAGCCAGTTGGGACCCTGGATCCCGAACCAGCTCAGCGCGATGTTGATGAGGCCGTTGTCGCGGGCGAGCAGGAACCGCCACACGACCGCGACCGCGACGATCGAGGTCACCACGGGCATGTAGTACCCGACGCGGAAGAAGCCGGCGGCCCGGGTGATGCCGGTGTTCAGCCCGACCGCGATCATCAGCGCGACGAACATGACCAGCGGCACCCCGACGATCACGAAGTAGCCGGTGTTGCGTGCCGCCTGCCAGAACAGCTCGTCGGACAGCACGGCCTTGAAGTTGTTGAGGCCGACGAAGTTCACCGCGAACGGGTTCTGCAGGTCGCGGCTCTTGATGTCGGTCAGGCTCATCAGGAGCGAGGAGACGACCGGCCAGGCCGTGAACACCATGAACAGGGTCACGAACGGGAGGGCGAAGCCCCAGGCCGCGCGGCTGCGGCGCCGGCGCAGCGGCGTCGAGCGCCGGACGGCCGGGCCGGCCCCCCGCGCCGGCCCGGAGGCCGGTGCGGAGGACTTCGGAAGGGTGGTCGCCGACATTGGTTACTCCGACCTCGGTTCGCGCGGGGTGCCCCACTCGCTGCGCTCGCGGCGCCTCCCCGTGCTCACAGTCCTGTGCCGATGGCGTCAGCCTGCTTCTGGATGGCGGTCGCGGCCTGCTGCGGGTCGAGCCCGCTCTTGCAGACCTTCTCGAGCTCGGTGTCGATCACGGCCGCGATCTGCTCCCAGTTCGGGATCGAGGGCGGCGCGACGGCGGACTTGAGCTGGGTGCCGAAGACCTTGAGCTGCGGGTCGGTGGCGAGCGCGCCGGTGTCCCACGCGGAGGAGACGGCCGGCAGGTCGCTGGTGGTCTTGTACCAGGCCACCTGCGTCTCCGGCTTGCTGAGCCACTGGATGAACTTCCAGGCGGCGTCGCGGTTCTTCGCGCTCTTGAACACGGCGACGTCGCTGCCGCCCATGAAGGAGGCCTTCTGCTTGCCCGCGGGCAGCGGAGCGACCGTGAAGTCCTTATTGCCGGCGTCCTTGAGGATACCCATGTGCCACGGCCCGGAGACGAAGGAGCCGATCTTGCCGGCGTTGAAGTCGCTCTCCATCGTGCCGACCGGGACGTCCGTGGGGGCGACCTTGTCGGTGAAGAAGGACTGGTAGAAGGTCAGCGCCTTGACGAACTCGGGGGTGTCGAGCGTGAGCTTCTTGCCGTCCTTGCTGATCACCTGTCCGCCCGCCTGCCAGACGAACGGCAGTAGGGTCTGCCAGGCGCCGGTCTGGCCGGCCTGGATCGTGGTGCCGAACTTCGCGCCGCTCGCCTGCATCTTCTTCGCGTTCGCGGCGAAGTCGTCCCAGGTCGCGGGCGTCGTGGAGACTCCGGCCTTCTTCGCGACGGCGTTGTTCGTGTACAGCACGCGGGTCTCCACGTACCACGGCACGGCGTACGCCGTGCCGCCGACCTCGGTGGTGCCCCAGGCGCCGTCGTAGAAGGTGCCGGGATCGATGCCGGCCGGGACCGCGTCGAGCGCACCCGAGGACGCGAACTCACCCATCCAGGTGGTGCCGATGAGCGAGAGGTCGGGGGTCTGTTTCGCGGCGATCGCCGTCGAGATCTTGTCGTGCGCGGCATCCCACGGGATCGACGTCACCTCGACCTTGGCGTCCGGGTTCTCCTTGGTGAACCCCTTCGCGAACTCGCTGAGCTTGTCCCCCTCGGTACCCATCGCCCAGACCTTGATGGTGCCCTTGGCCTTGCCGGCCGCGACCGGGGCCGCCGTCTTGTTCTCGGCGGGCGGGGTGTCGCTGCGCCCGCAGCCGGCCAGGGTCAGCGTCGTCGTCACCGCAAGCGCGGCGACGCTGACACGCAGGATCTTTCGCATCGTGATTCTCCTAGGGGGTCGTGCTCTTTGGGGGTTGTGGTGGGAAGTCTGAGCAGGGCTCAGGGGTGCGGGCCGCAGCTGGACCGGACCACCAGTTCGGCGGGCAGTACCTCGTGCCGGGGCGTCGTGCGGCGGTGCTTGATGCGTTCGTCGAGCACCTGCGCCGCTTGTGCGCCGAGCAACCGCATGGGCTGTCGGACAGTGGTGAGGGCCGGCCGCGCATGGCGGGCGGCCATGATGTCGTCCCAGCCGGTGATGGCAACGTCGACGCCGACCCGCAGGCCGGCCTCCTCGGCGGCGATGATCGCGCCCAGCGCGATCTCGTCGTTCGCGCACACCAGGACCTCCGGCCGGGCGGACTCCGCCAGCACGTAGCGCGCCACGCGGGCACCCGCGTCCTCGTTGAGGTCGCACGGCGTGAGCTCCAGCTCGGTGCCGGAGGGGGCGAGGCCCTGCGCGATCGCGGCGAAGCGCTCGGCGACGTCGTGCGACAGGTCCGGCGAGCCGAGGAACCGGGCGGACCGGTAGCCGTGCTCCCCGAGATGGGCGCCGAGCTGGCGGGCCGCGGTGGAGTTGTCGATCCGCACGCTGTCGGCGTTGCCGACGGCGGGACGGGCGAGCAGCACGACGGGCAGCCCGGTCGCGAGGATCTCCTCGACCAGCGAGTCGGGCACCGTGCGGCCGAGCAGGACGAGCCCGTCGACGCGCCCGGCGAGGTCGCGCGCGGCGGCTTCCGGGTCGGGCCGGCCGTGGGTCGCCTGGATCAGCACGCTGCGGCCGAGGCTGGACGCCACCTCCTCGTGGCCCATCACGACCTCGGCGTAGTACGGGCCGGAGAGGTCCGGGAAGACGATCCCGGCGGCGGCGTGCCGGCGCTCCGCGAGGGAGGTGCCCAGGTGGCTGGGGCGGAAACCGAGCTCTTCGACGACCTTCAGGATCTTGGCGCGGGTCGCGTCGGCGACCGGGGCGGAGCCGCGCAGGGCCCGCGAGACGGTCGCGATGCCGACGCCGGCGCGGCGGGCGACGTCGTAGATCGTCACCGTCTGGCCGTTCGCCGGAACCCCGGTCGGAACCCCGGTCGGAACCCCCGTCGGAACCCCCGTCGGAACCCCCGTCGGAACCTCCGCCTGGGCACCGGCCGGACGCGGCTCCGGGACGGTCGCGCTGCCCGACGGCGGCACCGGGCGCGGGGTGGCGACGTCGTCGGGAAGCGCTTCCATATGACGAGGGTCACACGGAACCGGGTGAATGTGCAAACCGGTAACCTTGAGGTCGGCTCCGCAGACCCCACGGCAGGGAACAGATGACCACCGCACCCGACCGCCCGTTCCTCGACACCGTCGACCACGCGACGACGACCCCCGACGATCCGCAGCCCTGGGCTGACCTCGGGCTCAAGCCCGACGAGTACCAGCGCATCCGCGACATCCTCGGCCGGCGGCCCACCGCCGCCGAGCTCGCGATGTACTCCGTCATGTGGTCCGAGCACTGCTCGTACAAGTCCTCCAAGGTGCACCTCGGCCAGTTCGGCGAGAAGACCACCGACGCCATGCGCGAGCACCTGCTCGTCGGCATCGGGGAGAACGCCGGCGTCGTCGACATCGGCGACGGCTGGGCCGTGACCTTCAAGGTCGAGAGCCACAACCACCCGAGCTTCGTGGAGCCGTACCAGGGTGCGGCGACCGGCGTCGGCGGCATCGTGCGCGACATCATGGCCATGGGCGCGCGGCCGATCGCCGTGATGGACCAGCTCCGGTTCGGCGCGATCGACCACCCGGACACCCAGCGCGTCGTGCACGGGATCGTCTCCGGCGTCGGCGGCTACGGCAACAGCCTGGGCCTGCCGAACATCGGCGGGGAGCTCGTCTTCGATGCGTCCTACCAGGGAAACCCGCTGGTCAACGCGCTGTGCATCGGCTCGATGCGGCACGAGGACATCCACCTCGCGAACGCCTCGGGTGTCGGCAACAAGATCGTCCTGTTCGGTGCGCGCACCGGCGGGGACGGCATCGGCGGGGTCTCCGTGCTCGCCTCGGAGACCTTCGACGAGGACGGCCGGTCGTCCGCCAAGCGCCCGAGCGTCCAGGTCGGGGACCCGTTCCAGGAGAAGGTGCTCATCGAGTGCTGCCTGGAGCTCTTCGCCGCCAAGGTCGTCGAGGGCATCCAGGACCTCGGCGGCGCGGGCCTCTCGTGCGCGACCTCCGAGCTCGCCAGCGCGGGCGACGGCGGCATGCACGTCGACCTCGACCTCGTCCCGCTGCGCGATCCCTCGCTGCGCGCCGAGGAGATCCTGATGAGCGAGTCGCAGGAACGCATGATGGCGGTCGTGCGGCCGGACCAGCTGGACGCGTTCCTCGCCATCACGCTCAAGTGGGACGTGGAGACCGCGGTACTCGGTGAGGTCACCGAGACCGGTCGCCTCGTCATCGACTTCAAGGGCGAGACGGTCGTCGACGTGCCGCCGCGCACGGTCGCGCACGACGGTCCGGTCTACCACCGCCCGTACGCTCGCCCGGCCTGGCAGGACGCGCTCGTCGCGGACACCGTCGACGCCGCCGGCCTCGCGCGGCCGTCCACCCCCGCCGAGCTCCGGTCCACCCTGCTGACCCTGCTCGCGTCGCCGAACCTCGCGTCCAAGGCGTGGGTCACCGACCAGTACGACCGGTACGTGCAGGGCAACACCAAGCTTGCCCAGCCCGACGACGGCGGCGTCGTCCGCGTCGACGAGAAGACCGGCCTCGGCGTCGCGCTCGCGACCGATGCGAACGGCCGCTACACCAAGCTCGACCCGTTCACGGGTGCGCAGCTCGCGCTCGCCGAGGCGTACCGCAACGTCGCCACGACCGGCGCGCGGCCGCTTGCCGTGACCGACTGCCTCAACTTCGGCTCCCCCGAGGACCCCGACGCCATGTGGCAGCTCGTCGAGGCCATCCGCGGCCTCGCGGACGGCTGCGCGGTGCTCGGCGTGCCGGTGACCGGCGGAAACGTGTCCCTGTACAACGGCACCGGCGAGCCGGGGCAGCTCGACTCCTCGATCCACCCGACCCCCGTGGTCGGCGTGCTCGGCGTGCTCGACGACGTCTCGAACGCGACCGGCTCCGGGTGGACCGCACCCGGTCAGGCGGTCTACCTGCTCGGCACGACCAGCGCGGAGCTCGACGGCTCGGCCTGGGCCGACGTCGTGCACTCCCACCTGGGAGGGGTGCCGCCGCGCGTCGACCTGGCCGCCGAGCGCACGCTCGCCGAGATCCTGGTGCGCGCCTCGCGGGACCACCTCATCGATGCCGCGCACGACCTCTCCGAGGGCGGTCTCGCGCAGGCGCTGATCGAGTCCTCGCTGCGGCACGGCACCGGCGTGAGCGTCGACCTCGACGCGCTCTGCGAGCGCGACGGCGTCACGCCGTTCGAGGCCCTGTTCTCGGAGTCGACCGCCCGCGCGATCGTCGCGGTGCCCCGCTCGGAGGCGGTCCGGTTCGCCGACCTGGTCGGCGCGCGTGGCTTCCCGCTGCTCAAGCTCGGGATCACCGCGGACGCCCCCGCGCCCACCGCCGACGACGACGCCCAGAGCCCCGCGGTCGAGGTCGCCGGTCTGTTCACGGTGCCGCTATCCGAGGCCAGGACCGTCTCGGAAGCGACCCTGCCGGCCTACTTCGGCTGATCGGGGCCCGGACGTGGGCAGGCTCCAATGACCGGCACGGCCCCTGCCAGCCGACGTCGGAACGAAACCCGACTGAAAGCCTCAAAGCCGATCGCGCGAACTCGGAGGTCTGGTCCGAACTCGGACATTGCAATGTCCGAGTTCGACACGAACCTCCGAGTTCGGCGGCCAGGAAGCCGGTATGGCGAGGTCCGCGGGGTTCGAGTTGCTGACGTGGCGCGCTGGGCGTGGAGTCGTCCCTGCCCGCCTGCGTCGGAACGGGTGCTGACGTGGCGCTCCGACCTGCCCCGAAGTACGTCGGAGAGCATGGCCTCGTGCTGACCTGGCACGAGGTCGAGATCGCGGTGCAGGACGTCGCGGGCGTGCGGATCGCGCAGGCGGCGGGCGCCGACCGCATCGAGCTCTGCGTCGCGCTCGCGGCGACCGGCGGGCTGACGCCGCCGATCGGGCTGATCGAGGCGGCAGTCGCGACCGGCCTGCCCGTGCACCCGCTGATCCGGACCCGTCCCGGCGGGTTCGGCTACGACGCCGACGAGCTCGACGTCCTCGTGCGCGACGTGCGGGCTGCCGTCCGCGCGGGTGCGGCGGGCGTCGTCGTCGGCGCCCTGACGTCCGAGGGCGGCGTGGACGCGGGCGCGCTGCGTGCCCTGGTCGAGGCCGCGGGGGAGGCGCACGTGACCTTCCACCGCGCGTTCGACGTCGTCCCGGACCCGCTCACGGTGCTCGACCGGCTCGCCGAGCTCGGGGTGCGGCGGGTGCTGACCTCCGGGGGCGCCACGCGGGCGATCGACGGCCGCGACGTCCTCGCGACGGTCGCCGCACACGCCCGCTCGACCGGTGGCCGGGTGCGGATCATGGCCGGTGGCGGCGTCCGGGTCACCGACATCGGCGACCTGTTCGCCGCGGGCGTCGACGCCGTGCACCTCTCCGCCCGCCGCCCCGCCGTCGCACCGGGCGTCCAGGGCCCCGGCGGCGGCTCCGCCGGCTACGACGTCACCGACGAGCACGTAGTCCACGCCGCACTAGCCGCCGCCCGCGCGTAGTTCCCCGGTGGCCGCACCCCGCGCGGAGCCGCACCCCGCGCGGAGCCGCACCCCGCGGGCGGTCGTATCGCCCCGGCCGGCTCCTTTGCACGACCTCCCTCCGCAGGATTCGAAGGCCCACGTCAAGCTCGGACACTGAGCGGCGGGCTGCCAGACAGGTCGTCGCGGCTCCCCTCGAGACGCTCGCTCCGTCGGTCGGCATCGTCCGTCGGTGCGGAGCATGGTGCTGGTGGGGCAGGAGTTGATCGAATTGCCCGTCCAGCGGGACATCTTGGTCACTCGCGCACCATGCTCCGCACGGACGGATCTGCCCGAGCGCACCGAGCACCGAGCACCGAGTTCCGCCGGGAGCCGAGGGCCGCGCTCGAGTGGTACGCGTCGGGTTTGGCCGGCGGGGTGGCCCGAGAACCACGCCGGGCCCCGACCAGACGCTCCGACGGGAACGCCCCCACCCACGCAACAACCTGACCGCCGGTAGTTCCGCCGGACCGGACATCCCACTCGTCCACCGAGTGCGCGATTTTGGCTGCTGAAATCGCCTGATCAACAGCCAAAGTCGCGCACTCGCGTGTTGCCGGGCGAAAGGCCAGCTTGTGGCAAGCCGGTATCGGCGGCTCGGGGGAAGGGAAATTCTGTGGCGGTCGCGGGCTGAGGGGTTCTACGTTCGGCCCCATGGTCAGCTTCCGGATGCGCATCGCGCGCGTCGACCGTGGCTCCGTGCTCGTCGTCCCGACCGACGGGCCGATGCCCGCGCCGGAGTCGCGACGCAGCGCACCCGCGTACGCCGAGCTCGATCGTGACGGGCGCGTGCGCGTCGGGCTCGACGCTCACGGGCTCGTGCCGGTCGGGCTCGACGGTGCTGGGCTGGTGCCGGTCGGGCTCGACCGCGAAGAGCCGGTGCGGGTCGAGCTTGACCGTGACGGCCTCGTATCCGACGCCGCAGGTGAGCGCCGCGTGCCGGCCGTCGGCGACTACGTGGACGTCGGCCACCGGGCCGACGGTGCCGCTCGGCTCGACCGGCTCCTGCCTCGCCGGACCGAGCTGGTTCGCGGGTCCGCCGGCGGGACGTCGCACACCCAGGTGCTCGCCGCGAACGTCGACATCGTGCTCGTCGCCGAACACCTGGACCCCGACCCGGACCTCGGGCGCGTCGAGCGCCTGCTGACGATCGCGTGGCGCTCGGGCGCGCAGCCGGTGGTCGTGCTGACCAAGGCGGATCTCGTGCCCGACGCCGCCGGGATGGCTGCCGACGTCGCAGCCGCCGCTCCGGGCGCCGCCGTGCACGCGGTCAGCGCCGTCACCGGTGCCGGGCTCGATCCGGTGCGGGCTCTGCTGGTGCCGAGAAGCACGCTCGTCATCGTCGGACCGTCGGGTGCGGGCAAGTCCACGCTGGTCAACGCGCTCGCCGGCGCCGACGTGATGGAGACGGGCGAGCGCCGCGACGACGGCCGTGGGCGGCACACGACCACGCACCGCGAGCTCGTGCCGCTCGGCTCCGGCGCCGTGCTGATCGACACCCCGGGCCTTCGCGCAGTCGGTGTCGTCGCCGATGCGGCATCCCTCGGCGCGACGTTCGCCGACGTCGCCGAGCTCGCGGAGCGCTGCCGGTTCAACGACTGCGCGCACGACGGCGAGCCGGGTTGCGCGGTGCAGGAAGCGCTCGAGTCGGGAGAGCTCCCAGAGCGGCGCTTCGAGAGCTGGCGCCGGCTGGGACGCGAGGCCGCGTGGCAGGCGCGGCGCTCGGATGCCCGCCTCGCCGCGCTCGAGAAGGCGCGCTGGAAGCAGCTGACGGCCACGCACCGCAGCGCCCGCCGCGGCCGCTAGCCGCGCGGACCGCCGGGCGCCGGCCGCGGCCGCTCGCAGGCGCGGACCCCCGGGCGCCCGCCGCGCACCCCCTTCGGCGGGCCCGCGACGGGTGGTCGCGGTGTGGAGAGCCGCGCGGGTGACTGGTGGTGAGGATGGGACTCATGTGAAACCTCGCCGTTCACTTCTGTCCCGTGAGTCCCCCGCGCGGCTGTCCACACCGCGCCGAACGCGCTGGACCCCGGGTTGCCGATCTCTGACGGTCGCGGAGAGCCCTGGATCGCAGTGCCCGAGCAACGGCCGCGCCCAAACTTGGCACCCAGCTTGTCGGCCCACCCAGTACGTCGTGCGATCGGCCCCGGCGTGCCGACGCCGGAGGTCGCCCCCGGGAACGCCAGCACTAACCTGAACCTCATGCCCCCACGCCGCCGGACGGACCCCGTCGACGGTCGCGCGGCCCTCGCGCTCTGGCGGGCCGACCCGTCCGCGGCGACGCGCGCGGTCGTCCGCACGGCCGTGCGATTCACGCTCGAGGAGCTCGCCGACGTCGCGCCCGGCCATGCGGTCGAGGTGCGGGTCCCGCCCGACGGCGCGGTGCAAGCCGTCGCGGGGCCGCGGCACACCCGCGGCACCCCGCCGAGCGTCGTCGAGACCGACCCGGAGACGTGGCTCGCGCTCGCAACCGGTGCGCTGAGCTGGGCGGACGCTCTGCATAGCGGCACGGTGTCGGCGTCCGGCGCCCGCGCCGACCTGACCCTCTTCCTCCCGCTCCAGGCGGCCCGTCACCGCCCCGGCCCCCTCGCCCCATGACGATCCCGGGCCCCCGGGGTCGGTGAGTTCGCCGTTTCGGACGCGAGTTCGCCTGTTTCGATCGACGATCTCGCGTCGGACCGGCGAACTCGCGGACGCGTCGCCGGTTTGTCGCCGGTATCGTCGGGCGCCGTGAGCAGCCAGGAGACCCCCGCGTCCGAGCCCCCGCCCGAATCCATGCCCGACGCCGCCCCGGTGCCCGACGCCGCGTCCGAGCACGCCATGCCGGTACCTGGCGCGGAGTACGCCCCCGATGCCGCGCCCGAGCACGGCACGCCGGTACCTGGCGCCGAGTCCGCCCCAGACGGCGCGCCGATTCCGGCCGCCGCCCAGGCACCCGCCCCCGCCGCTGACCCGTCGGGCGCCGACTCGACCGTTCCCGACCCGACGGCCCCCGACCTGACCGACCCCGACCCGACCGCCCTCGACCTCATCGCGACCCCCGCCGCCCTGCGCCGGGCGCCGAAGTACTGGGCGTTCATCCGTGCCGGGATCCTGCTCGGCGCGATCGTCGGAGCGGTGGCCGCCACGCTGACCCCGCGGGCTGCAGACGAGCCCCGGGCCGCCGTGATCTGGCTGACCGCACTCAGCCTTGCCGCGCTCGGTGCGCTGCTCGGAGGGGCTTTCGCGGTGCTCGCGGATCGCCGAAGCCGCCCCAAGCGCTAAGGCCCGCCGTCGGCCGTGCGACCATTGACGCGTGGCCCACCGCGGAGACGGACTTCTTTCACACGACCTCCTACCCGGCGAGAAGGGCCCGCAGGACGCCTGCGGGGTCTTCGGAGTCTGGGCACCCGGGGAGGAAGTCGCCAAGCTCGCCTACTTCGGGTTGTACGCCCTGCAGCATCGAGGGCAGGAATCTGCCGGCATCGCCACGTCCAACGGCGAGCAGCTGCTCGTCTACAAGGACATGGGTCTGGTGTCCCAGGTGTTCGACGAGACGGCGCTCAACGCGCTGACCGGACACCTCGCCATCGGGCACAACCGGTACTCGACCACGGGCGCGAGCACCTGGGAGAACGCCCAGCCGACGCTCGGCGCGACCGCGGGCGGCACGATCGCCCTGGGGCACAACGGCAACCTCACCAACACCGAGGAGCTCGTCGAGCTCGTCGCCGAGCGGTACGGCGCGCAGCGCCGCGGCGAGCTGGCGCGGGGCAACACCACGGATACCGCGCTGGTCACCGCGCTGCTCGCGGGCGACCCCGACCACACCCTCGAGGCCACCGCCCTGGAGGTCCTGCCGCACCTGAAGGGCGCGTTCTGCCTGGTCTTCATGGACGAGCACACCCTGTACGCGGCACGTGACGCGCAGGGCGTGCGCCCGCTCGTGCTGGGCCGGCTCGAGCGCGGCTGGGTCGTCGCGAGCGAGAACGCCGCGCTCGACATCGTCGGCGCGTCGTTCGTGCGCGAGGTCGAGCCGGGCGAGCTGATCTGCATCGACGCCGACGGGCTGCGCAGCCAGCGGTTCGCCCCGGTCGACCGCGCCGGCTGCGTCTTCGAGTACGTCTACCTGGCCCGTCCGGACACCTCGATCGCGGGCCGCTCGGTGCACACCACCCGCGTGGAGATGGGCCGCCAGCTCGCTCGTGAGTTCCCGGTCGAGGCCGACCTGGTCATCCCGGTCCCGGAGTCCGGCACGCCGGCCGCGGTCGGGTACGCCGCGGAGTCCGGCATCCCGTTCGGTCAGGGCCTGACCAAGAACGCCTACGTGGGCCGCACCTTCATCCAGCCGTCCCAGACGCTGCGCCAGCTCGGCATCCGGCTCAAGCTCAACCCGCTGAAGGAGGTCATCCGGGGCAAGCGGCTCGTCGTCGTCGACGACTCGATCGTCCGCGGCAACACCCAGCGCGCCCTGATCCGGATGCTGCGCGAGGCGGGGGCGGCCGAGGTGCACGTGCGCATCTCCTCACCGCCCGTGCGATGGCCCTGCTACTACGGGATCGACTTCGCCTCCCGTGCGGAGCTGATCGCGAACGGTCTCAGCCCCGAGGAGATCGGCGCCTCGCTCGGCGCCGACTCGCTCGGCTACATCTCGCTCGAAGGAATGATCACCGCGACCGAGCAGCCTGCCGCCCAGCTCTGCGCCGCCTGCTTCACCGGGACGTACCCCATCGAACCACCACGCTCGGCCCTGCTCGGCAAGCATCAGCTCGAGCAGAACGAGCTGCCGCTCGGTGCGCCCGAGGACGGCCTGCACACCCTGGCCGTCTCCCCCGGTGGCGCGACCGCGCTCGAGCAGCCGTGAGCGCCGACCTGATGTCCGACGCCGCCGCGTCCGCCAAGACCCCGGGCCTCACCTACGCCGACGCCGGCGTTGACACCAGCGCCGGCGACCGTGCCGTCGAGCTGATGAAGGCCGCCGTCGCGCGCACCCACGGCCCGCTGGTCATCGGGGGGGTCGGCGGCTTCGCCGGGCTGCTCGACGTCAGCGCGCTGAAGTCCTACGACCGCCCGCTGCTGGCCTCCTCGACCGACGGGGTCGGCACCAAGGTGGCGATCGCGCAGGCGCTCGACATCCACGACACGATCGGGTTCGACCTCGTCGGAATGGTCGTGGACGACATCGTCGTGTGCGGCGCCGCGCCGCTGATGATGACCGACTACATCGCGTGCGGGAAGGTCGTCCCGGAACGGATCGCCGACATCGTGCGCGGCATCGCCGCAGCCTGCGAGGTCGCCGGCGTCGCCCTCGTCGGCGGCGAGACCGCCGAGCACCCGGGCCTGCTGGGCCCGGCCGAGTACGACGTGGCGGGCGCGGCGGTCGGCGTCGTCGAGGCGGCCGACCTGCTCGGTCCGGACAAGGTGCGCGACGGCGACGTCGTGATCGCGATCGCATCGTCCGGGCTGCACTCCAACGGCTTCTCGCTGGTCCGCAAGGTGATCGAGGTCGCCGGCTGGAAGCTCGACCGCGACGTCCCGGAGCTCGGCAAGACCCTGGGCGGGGAGCTGCTCACCCCGACCCGCGTGTACTCCGCCGACCTGCTCGCGCTGGCCCGCGACGCCGGCGCCGAGGTGCATGCCTACAGCCACATCACCGGCGGCGGCCTCGCGGCCAACCTGGCCCGGGTGCTCCCGGTCGGTCTCGCCGCGAGCGTTGACCGCTCGAGCTGGACGGTGCCGGCGATCTTCGACGTCGTGCGCGGTCTCGGACGGGTGCCGTGGAGCGACCTGGAGGCGACGCTGAACCTCGGTGTCGGGATGGTCGCGGTCACCGGAGCGAGCGGGGCGGACGCTGCCCTGCGTCACCTCGCGTCGCTCGGGCTGCCGGCCTGGGTGCTCGGCACCGTGGGCGTCGACGACGGGGCTCAGGGCGCGGACATCGTGCGGGGCTCCAAGGGGGTGCACGGCGGTGCCGTGCGGATGACGGGGAGCTACCGGACGCAATAGCGAATCGCCCGGGTCGCGGTGTGCGACCCGGGCGAGACTCAAAGCTCGTCAGCCCAGCGGGAGCGAAGTTCCGCTTCAGACTCGTTGTTCGAGTCGACGGGAGGCTTGCGCCGCTCGGTGACTACGTCGGTACGGCCAGGCGGAGACGTGAGCTCTTGCTCGAGAGCTCGGTAGTTGGTATCCGGGGAGTAGTACTTCAGCTCCCGGGCAACCTTCGTCTGCTTGGCCTTCTGACGGCCGCGCCCCATGGCATCGACCCCCTTAACGTAAGAAGCCGGGCTGGCTCCGTGTTCTTCAACACGTGCGGCCCCGGGGTGCTGGTTTCTCTGTTCGAGGCCGACTTTACATGGTCCCCAGCCCATCCGACCACCTAGCTGAGCGCGGCTCGGCGTCTGGGTGGTGGGTGAACCTCTGGCGGGCGCCCGCCAGGTGCCCGACGAGCGTCCGCACGCGGGGCCCGGATCCCTCATCGGAGCCGTCGCGCCGCGCCGATCCGGCCGCCGCGGGAGCGGCCAGACCGCATGGGCGACCGTCTCTCATGCTGGACACTATTCCGCCACGAGCGAACACGCGGAAAGTCATCGGATGTTTCGAGTTCCGCCTCCGGGACGACCGATCGGACCCTGTTTGTCCCGGTAGGAGCGATTTGACCGGTTAGGTCCTGGGTTGGCCGGGACCGGGCTGGTCGAAATCGGGACCTTCGTACTGCTGCCGGACATGGGGGGATTTGATACACCTGTGGTGATGACTTCTTATCCGGGTTGAGCCCGTGGAGCCCTCAAGCCTGTTCACGGGTCTCGTTCCCGACAGCCGCACTCCCTGATGTCCGCCAACGTGGAGGAAAACATGCTGACTCACGCAACCGACTCCGATGCCCTGCTCACGCCGTCGGAGGTTGCGAACCTTTTCCGAGTCGACCCCAAGACGGTCACGCGCTGGGCGAAGGCCGGCAAGCTCTCGTCGATCCGCACGCTCGGCGGCCACCGCCGCTACCGCGAGCTCGAGGTCCGCGACCTGCTCAACGGCGTCCCGCAGCAGCGCCCGACCGACTAGCCGAGCAAGCTCCCGCGCCTGCGCGGCGCGCTTCGGCTGCGCGCGCACTGCCCCGTCCGAAACCCGCGAGCCACCCCGTCGGGCGGGGCTGAGAATGGGTGCATGAGCACCCCGACGGTCGCGCCCTGGCAAGACCCGCAGGCCGCGTACCGGGCGATCAGCGGGCGAGACCCGCGCTTCGACGGGCGGCTCTTCGTCGGGGTGCTGTCCACCGGCATCTACTGCCGTCCGTCGTGCCCGGCACGCACGCCCAAGGCCGAGAACTGCCGCTTCTACCCCGCCGCCGCGGCTGCGGTCGCCGCCGGGTTCCGGGCCTGCCGGCGCTGCCGGCCGGACTCGCTGCCCGGCTCGCGCGACTGGGACGTCCGCGGTGACCTCGCCGCCCGCGCGCTCCGGGCGATCGCCGACGGCGCCGTGGACACCCACGGCGTGCACGGCCTCGCGGAGCGCATGCACGTGAGCCCCCGGCATCTGCACCGGCTGCTCGTCGCGGAGGTCGGCGCCTCGCCTCTGCAGTTGGCCCGAACGCGCCGCGCGCAGCTGGCCCGGATGCTGCTCGACCAGACCGCACTGTCGATGATCGACGTCGCGTTCGCGGCGGGCTTCGCGAGCCTGCGGCAGTTCAACGACGTGATGCGCGCGGAGTTCGGCGCTCCACCGTCGACCCTGCGGCGAGCTTCGGCGGTCCGGAGCCGAGACGCGCGCGATCCCCGCCCGGCTTCGGATCTCGGCCGCGCCCCGGATCCCGGCTCGGGTTCGGAAGAGCGCGAGCCGGTCGACGCCGCCGAGCTGACCCTGCGGTTGCGGCACACCGGCCCGTACGACGACGTCGGCTGGCTCGCCCACGTGGCGGGTCGGGCGATCCCGGGGCTCGAGCGGATCGACGGCGGGCGGACCGTGACCCGGCTGCTCGCGGCTCCCCGTGGCCCCGTGCGGGTGACGATCTCGTTCGGGGTGCCCGGCGAGATCTCGGCGCGCCTCGCGCTCACCGACCTCGCGGACCTCGCCGGGGTGGTCACCCGGCTGCGCCGCTGGCTCGACCTCGACGCCGACCCGGCGCTGGTCCGGCAGGCGCTCGGCTCGGACCCGCTCCTCGGCCCGCTCGTCGCGGCGCGGCCCGGGCTGCGCATCCCCGGCACCACGGACCCCTTCGAGCTCGCGGTGCGCGCCGTGCTCGGGCAGCAGGTCTCGGTCGCGGGAGCCCGCACCCTGGCCGGCCGCCTGGTCGAGACCTACGGCAGCCCGGCCTACGACGGTCTGCGGGTGTTCCCGGACGCGTCCACGCTCGCGGCTGCCGGACCCGACCGGCTGCGCGAGATCGGCCTGCCCGCCTCCCGGGCGGCGACGCTTGCCGGGCTCGCGGCCGCCGTCGCCGGCGGGTTGGCGCTCGAACCGGGCGCGGACCGGGCGGAGGTGCGCGCACGCCTGCTCGCGCTGCCCGGGATCGGGCCCTGGACCGCCGACTACGTCGCGCTGCGCGCGCTGGGCGACCCCGACGTGTTCCCGGCCGGCGACCTGGTGCTCCGCAAGGCGCTCGCCGAGCTTCCCGGCGGCGCCGGGCGGCCGATCGACATCGTGGGGGCGGTGGCCCTCGCGGCGGACTGGAGCCCCTGGCGCGGGTACGCCGCGCAGCACCTGTGGTCCGCCTGGGCGGGACGCGACCGCCCGCAGGGCGCGGTAGCGCCGGTGGCCGCCCGAGTGCCGTTGGCCTGAGTGCCGTTGGCCCGAGTGCCGTTGGCGGCCCGAGCGCCGCAGGTAGCGCGAGAGCCGGTAGCCGCCCGAGTGCCGCAGGTCGCCCGAGTGCCGAGTCGCCGCGTTCGGCCTCCCGGCGCACGTGCCGCCGTCCCGCCCGCCAGCCCCCCGAGCGACCCGAGGACCCGATGATGACCGAGACACCCCTGCTGGCGACCGCCGTGCCGACCCCGGGTGGCACCCTGGCCTTCGTCGTGACCCCCGAGGACGGCGTCGTGCGCGCCGCGGGGTTCGAGCCCGTCGGGGAGACCGCAGCCCGGCTCCCCGAGCCGTTGCTCGCGCGCGGAGTGCGCGAGCTAACCGAGGTCGACGCCGCCGCGGACCCAGCCCTCGGCGCCGTCGTCGGCGCGGTGCGCAGATACGCCGCGGGCGAGCGGGGAGCCCTCGACGCCGTGCCGGCCGAGCAGCCGGGCGGCCCGTTCTTCCATGCGGTGTGGAGTGCGATGCGGGCGATCCCGGCCGGGCGGACGGCGTCGTACGCCGAGCTCGCGGCGGCGGCGGGGAACCCGAAGGCGGTCCGTGCGGCGGGCAGCGCGTGCGCGCGCAACCTGCTGGCGCCGTTCGTGCCGTGCCACCGGGTGCTGCGCACAGGCGGTGACCTGGGCGGTTACTACTACGGCCTCGGGACCAAGCGAGCGCTGCTCGAGCACGAGGGTGCGCTGACCCCAACGCCGCCGGTCGCCGAGCTCGACCTGGGCCTCGAGCTGGACCTGGACCTGCAGCGGGACCTGAACCACGGACGCCAACCCCCGCCTCCCGCCAACGTCCGAGCGTTGACGTCCTATAGGACGTCAACGCTCGGACGTCCCGGGGGTGATGGCGGTGATCACGGGTGATGGCGGTGATCACGGGTGATGGGGGTGATCACGAGGGATGCGGGTGATCGGGTGATGGGGGTGATCACGGGCGAACGGGGTTGGGCCGGGGTGGCAGGCTGAACCTCACGGGTGGTGCGCCGGCCCGCTCGTCTCGAGAAGAAAGTTGGCTGCAGTGTCGGGAGTGGACACCTCACCCGTGGAGAGCGTCGATCGGGCGCTGCTCGTGCTCCAGGCGCTCGCGGAGGCCGGTGCGCGGGGGATCGGCCTCGCCGAACTCGCGGCCGACCTCGGGCTGAACAAGTCGACGGTCCACCGGTCGCTGGCCGCGCTGCGGTTCCGGGGGTTCGTGACCCAGGATCCGGCGTCGGGCACCTACCTGCTTGGGCCGTCGGCCACCCAGCTCGCCGAGGACTTCTTCGGCGACGAGAACCTGCCCGTCCTGCTGCACCCGGCGCTGGTCGCGCTGTGCGGGGCCGCTGCCGAGCTCGTGCACCTCGGCGTGCTGAGTGGGACACAGGTGGTCTACCTCGACAAGGTCGAGCCCGAGCGATCGGTGCGGGTGTGGTCCGCCGTCGGGCGGCGCCGTGCGGCGGTCACGACGGCGCTCGGCCGGGCCCTGCTCGCGTACCGCGGCACCGAGCGGTCCGCGCTGCCCGGGTACGTGCGCGCGGCGAGCGAGATCGGGTCGAGCACGCAAGGGACGAGCCAGAGCGGCACGAGCGAGAACGGGGCGATCGCGCGTCCGGTGCTCGACGCCGACCAGGTCTGGTCGATCCTGGAGCTGGCCCGCAGCCGCGGCTACGCGACCGAGGACCAGGAGAACGAGGCCGGCATCAGCTGCCTCGCCGTCCCGCTGCTGCGCGCGGGCGTCGCGATCGCCGCCGTGAGCATCACCGCCCCCGCCGAGCGCATGACCCCCGATCGCATCGAGTGGCTGCACACCCAGATCCAGCAGATCCTGCCCCCGCTGCTACCTCCCGCCCTCTCCCTCCCCACCCCGTAACCGACGAGCGAACCGCACGCTCCCGCCGCAGACTGCGCACATCGGTGCGCAATGCGCACATCCGATGTGCGCAGTTCGCACGTTTGTGCGCAGTTTGTCCACGGGAGGCGTATTGCGGCCTCTGATTTCCCCGTTGCGGGGCGTGGTATGAGAGGATCGTTTCTGAGAGTGACACTTGTGTTTCACCTAGCGAAACGGATCCAACGATGGACGTCCTGTCAGCCCTGAGCACCGCACGCCTCGTCCCCGTCGTCGTGCTCGACGACGCCAAGGACGCCGATGCCCTGGCTGGTGCGCTGGTCGCCGGCGGCCTGCCGGTCGCGGAGGTCACGTTCCGCACCGCGGCCGCGCAGGACGCCATCCGTGCGATGGCCGACCGCGGCGACATCCTGGTCGGCGCGGGCACCGTGCTCACCGCCGCGCAGGTCGACCAGGCAGTGGCCGCCGGCGCGAGCTACGTGGTGTCGCCCGGCCTGAGCCGCGCCGTCGTCGAGCGGTGCCAGGAGCACGGCGTGACGGTCCTCCCGGGCGCGATCACCGCGACCGAGATCCAGGCCGCGCTCGAGCTCGGGCTGACCACGGTCAAGTTCTTCCCGGCGGGCACCTCCGGCGGCGCGCCCGCGATCAAGGCGCTCTCGGCCCCGTTCGTCGGCGTCAGCTTCGTGCCCACCGGCGGCGTCGGCCCGAAGAACCTCGGGGACTACCTGGCACTGCCGTCCGTCGTCGCCGTCGGCGGCTCGTGGATGGTGCCGAACGCGCTGGTCAAGGCCGGCGACTTCGCGGGCATCGTGAAGCTCACCGCCGACGCCGTCGCGCTCGCCGCCTCGCTCTGACCCGCACCGCACCCGCCGAACCGTCCCGCCGACCCACCCACGACAAGGATCTCGACAATGCCTCACCTCAACCTGCGACCCGCCTCCGAGTGCCGCTTCGACGCGGTGTCCCTCGGCGAGGTGATGCTGCGGCTGGATCCCGGCGAGGGGCGCATCCGCACGGCGCGCTCGTTCCGCGCCTGGGAGGGCGGCGGGGAGTACAACGTCGCCCGTGGCCTGCGGCGTGCGTTCGGCCTGCGCGGCGCGATCGTCACCGCGCTCGCGGACAACGAGATCGGGCGCCTGGTCGAGGACTTCATCCTCACCGGCGGCCTGGACACCTCGTTCATCAACTGGGTGCCCTACGACGGGATCGGGCGCGGAGTGCGCAACGGCCTGAACTTCACCGAGCGCGGGTTCGGCGTGCGGGGTGCCGTCGGGGTCTCCGACCGCGGCAACACGGCCGTGTCCCAGATGAAGCCCGGCGACGTCGACTGGGACCACCTGTTCGGCGAGCTCGGGGTGCGCTGGCTGCACACCGGCGGGATCTTCGCCGCGCTGAGCGAGTCCGCCGCCGAGACCGTCGTCGAGGCCGTCACCGCGGCGAAGAAGTACGGCACGGTCGTCTCCTACGACCTGAACTACCGCCCGAGCCTGTGGAAGGCGATCGGCGGCCAGGCCAAGGCGCAGGAGGTCAACCGCGAGATCGCGCAGTACATCGACGTGATGATCGGCAACGAGGAGGACTTCACCGCGAGCCTCGGCTTCGAGGTCGAGGGCGTCGACGAGAGCCTGTCGGCGCTCGAGGTCGACAAGTTCGCCGCGATGATCGAGAAGGCCGCGGCCGCGTACCCGAACTTCAGGGTCATCGGCACCACGATGCGGACCGTGCGTTCGGCCAGCATCAACGACTGGGGCGCCATCGCCTGGTCGCCGTCGACCGGCGTCGTGCAGGCCACGCACCGCGAGCGCCTGGAGATCATGGACCGCGTCGGCGGCGGCGACTCGTTCGCGTCCGGCCTGATCTACGGCCTGCTCGAGGGCGAGCCGCTGCAGACCGCCGTCGAGTACGGCGCCGCGCACGGCGCGCTGGCGATGACCACCCCCGGCGACACCACCATGGTGACGAAGGCCGAGGTCCTCAAGCTAGCCGGCGGCGGCGGAGCCCGCGTCGACCGCTGACCCGACAAAGAAACCCGCAACGTCCGAGCGTTGACGTCCTATAGGACGTCAACGCTCGGACGTTGCGGAGTAGTGCTACTTCACGTCTTCGTCGATCCAGTCGAAGGTCTTCGTGACGGCCTTCTTCCAGAGCCGGTACTGGCGGTCGCGCTCGGCGGAGTCCATGTTCGGCTCCCAGCGCTTGTCCTCGGCCCAGTTGTCGATGACGTCCTGCTCGCCGGACCAGAACCCGACCGCGATGCCGGCTGCGTAGGCGGCGCCGAGGGCGGTCGTCTCGGCAACCTGCGGACGGATCACCGGAACGCCGAGGATGTCGGCCTGGAACTGCATCAGGGTCTCGTTCTGGACCATGCCGCCGTCGACCTTGAGCTCGGTCAGGTCGACGCCGGAGTCGGCGTTCATGGCGTCGAGCACCTCGCGCGTCTGGAAGGCGGTGGCCTCCAGGGCCGCGCGGGCGATGTGACCCTTGTTGACGTACCGGGTCAGGCCGACCAGCGCACCGCGGGCGTCCGCGCGCCAGTACGGCGCGAACAGGCCCGAGAACGCCGGCACGAAGTAGGCGCCGCCGTTGTCGTCGACCGTCTTGGCGAGCTCCTCGATCTCCGGTGCCGTCGTGATCATGCCGAGGTTGTCGCGCAGCCACTGCACGAGCGAGCCGGTCACGGCGATCGAGCCCTCGAGCGCGTACACCGTCGGCTGGTCGCCGATCTTGTACGCGACCGTGGTGAGCAGGCCGTTCTTCGACGGGATCGGTTCGGTGCCCGTGTTGAGCAGCATGAAGTTGCCGGTGCCGTAGGTGTTCTTGGCGTTGCCGACCTCGAAGCAGGCCTGCCCGAACGTCGCGGCCTGCTGGTCGCCCAGGATGCCGGCGATCGGTACGCCGGGCACGAGACCGCCCGGGCGGCCGGTGCCGTAGACCTCGGACGACGAGCGGATCTCGGGGAGCATCGACAGCGGGATGGTCATCTCCGCCGCGATCTCCTCGTTCCACGTGAGCGTGTCGAGGTTCATCAGCATGGTGCGCGACGCGTTCGTCGGGTCCGTGACGTGCACGCCGCCGTCGACCCCGCCGGTCATGTTCCACAGCACCCACGAGTCGGTGTTGCCGAACAGCAGGTCGCCGGCCTCCGCCTTGGCGCGCGCGCCGTCGACGTTGTCGAGGATCCACTTGATCTTCGGGCCCGAGAAGTACGTGGCCAGCGGCAGGCCGACGCGGTCCTTGTAGCGGTCCGCCCCGCCGCCGAGCGCGCCGAGTGCCTCGGCGATCTTCTGCGTGCGGGTGTCCTGCCAGACGATCGCGTTGTACACGGGCTTGCCGGTCTTCTTGTCCCAGACGACGGCGGTCTCGCGCTGGTTCGTGATGCCGACGGCGGCGAGGTCGGCGTGCGTGAGGTTCGCGCGCGCGAGGACGATGCCGACGACCTCACGGACGTTCGTCCAGATCTCCGCGGCGTCGTGCTCGACCCAGCCCGCGCGCGGGAAGATCTGCTCGTGCTCGAGCTGGCCGGTCTCCACGATCGTGCCGCCGTGGTTGAAGATGATCGCCCGGGAGCTGGTGGTGCCCTGGTCGATAGCGAGAACGTAGTCAGCCATGTGCGTCAATCCTCCGTGTCGAGATGGTGCGATTTCTTGGCGTGCAGATGTCTTCTTGAGGTGAAGAGCGGGCGGGGCGCGCCGCGTGCGGCTGTGCTCGGGTGCGCCCCGCCCGATGGGGTGGAACCGCCGGTGTCAGCCGACGTACCAGTGACCGACCAGGCCACCGAGCGCGCCGCCGACGAGCGGACCGAGGACGGGGACCCAGGCGTAGGACCAGTCGCTCGAACCCTTGCCCTTGATTGGCAGCAGAGCGTGCGCGATGCGCGGGCCGAGGTCACGTGCCGGGTTGATCGCGTACCCGGTGGGGCCACCGAGGCTCGCACCGATGCTGACGACGATCAGCGCCACGCCTAGCGGGCCGAGGCCGGTCGGCGTCTTCCCGCTGACCATGATCCAGAACAGCAGCACGAACGTGCCGAGGACCTCGGTGACGAAGTTCCAGCCGTAGGACCGGATCGCCGGACCGGTCGAGAAGACCGCGAGCTTGGTGCCGGGGTCGGCCTCCTCGTCGAAGTGCTTCTTGAAGGCGAGGAACGCGAGCACGGCGCCGAGGAAGGCCCCGAGCAGCTCGCCGGCCCAGTACACGAGCAGGTGGGGGATCGTCGGGTCGATGCCCTTGGTGAAGTCAGCGCCCGCGACGAACAGCCCGAGGGTCACGGCCGGGTTGAGGTGCGCGCCCGACTTGTACGCGACGAACACACCCGCGAAGACCGCAAAGCCCCAGCCGAAGTTGATGAGAAGCCATCCGCCGTCGAATCCCTTGCTCTTCGGCAGGATCACTGTGGCCACCACACCGGCACCGAGCAGGAGCAGAGTGGCGGTGCCGAGTATCTCCGACACGAAGGCGTCGGCAAGGAGACTGTCCACGGTCTACCTCATTTCTTGACGTCGTTGTCACATGCTGTCCCGGGCGAGGGCGCCCGGAACTCTTGCTCCGTCCAATCCCCCCTGCTGGGCGGCCCGGACGGAAATCGTCAGGGCGCGGACACTGCCCTCAGGGGGGCGATCTCCACTGCCTTGAGGCGGACCTGCTCGGCCGACTCGTCGTCGGGCTGGAGCTCGGCCTCGGCCTCGGCCTCGGCGCGCTCGCGGTAGGCGGCGATCTCGCGCGCCCGCGCGTCGTCGTCCCAGCCGAGGAGCGGGGAGATGATCTCCGCGATCTCGTCGACCGCGCTCAGGCCGCGGTCGGCCTGCTCGTAGTTGAGCCGGGTGCGGTGCATGAGGACGTCGTCCAGGTGCAGGGCGCCCTCGTGCGTGACGGCGTACGCGATCTCGGCCCGCAGGTACGCGGGTGCGTGCTCGAGCGGGGCTCGCAGGCCCGGGTCGGCGTCCACGGTCTCGACCAGCTCGCTCAGCAGCGAGCCGTAGCGGTGCAGCAGGTGGTCGAGCATGGCTTTGCTCCAGCCGTACTTGCGCCCGATGGTCGAGGCCTGGCGCTGCAGCACGCGCAGGCCCTCGGCGCCGGCGAGCGGGATCGTGTCGGTGATCGACGGCAGCGAGTGCGCACGTCCGGCCAGCGCGAAGTCGATCGCGTCCTTGGCCATCACCCGGTAGGTCGTGAGCTTGCCGCCCGCGATCACGGTGAGGCCCGGGGTCGGCGAGGCGACGGTGTGCTCACGGGAGACCTTCGACGACGACGTGCCCTCCTTGGTGCCCGGCTGGAGCAGCGGCCGCAGCCCGGCCCAGGTGCCGATGACGTCCTTGCGCGAGATCGGCCGTGCCAGCACCGTGTTCGCGTGGTCGATGACGTACTCGACGTCGGCGGCGGTCGCGACGGGGTGCACCAGCTCCTGCTTCCAGGGGGTGTCGGTCGTCCCGATCACCCAGTAGCGCGACCACGGGATGATGAAGAGCACGCTCTTCTCGGTCTGCAGGATCAGGCCGGTGTCGCCCGCGATGCGGTCCCGCGGGACGACGATGTGGATGCCCTTCGAGGCGAGCACGCGCAGGCCGCCGTCGGTCCCGGCGAGCGACTCGGTCTCCTCGGTCCAGACGCCGGTCGCGTTGACGACCTGGCGCGCGCGGACGTCGAACCGGTTCCCGGTCTCGAGGTCCTCGACGGTGGCGCCGGTGACCGAGCCGCTCTCGTTGGTCGACATCGCGACCACCTGGGTGCGCGTGGCCGCGGCGGCCCCGTAGGTCGCGGCGGTGCGGACGATCGTGGAGACCAGGCGCGCGTCGTCGACGCTCGCGTCCCAGTAGCGCACGGCGCCGATCGCGGCGTCGTGCCGGAGGTCGGGAAAGAGCTTCTCGAGGCCGCGGCGGGTCACGTGGCTGTGCAGCGGGAGCGCCCGACGGCGGCCGTTGATGCTCGCCAGGGTGTCGTAGAGCGCGACGCCGGCGCCGACGTAGGCGCGCTCCCACAGCCGGTGCTCGAGCGGGTAGAGGAAGGAGACGGGGCGGACCAGGTGCGGTGCGAGCCGCGTGAGCAGCAGGTCGCGCTCGGTGAGCGCCTCGCGGACGAGGTGGAAGTCGAGCATCTGGAGGTAGCGCAGCCCGCCGTGGACGAGCTTGCTCGACCGGCTCGAGGTGCCGCTGGCCCAGTCCTGGGCCTCGACGATGCCGACCTTGAGGCCACGGGTCACCGCGTCGAGCGCGATGCCGGCGCCCGTGACGCCGCCGCCGATGACCAGGACGTCGAGCTCCTGGCCGGTGCTGGTGCTCGCCTGGAGCGCTTCGAGGGCCGCTGCCCGCGTCTGCGCCGTGAGTGCCGCCGTCTTCACTTTGTCCTCCTCGCCCCGTGGTCACGCTCGGACCACGCGCCCCCCGAGGCTCCCGACGGCATCGTCGAGGTGTCGACCGGGCGACGCTCCTATGCTGTCGGTGTTGCGAACGAACGCGCAACCGCTATGCACGAACGTGCAGAGACAGGAGAACCCGATGGCCAACGACGGTGAGCAGGACGTCCTTCGGGCGGCGGCCATGTACTACTTGCAGGACATGAAGATGGAGGTCATCGCGCGGCACCTGCACACCTCGCGGTCGACGGTCTCCCGGCTCATCAAGCGTGCGCGCGCGATGGGACTGGTAGAAATTTCCCTCCGGCCCGCGAGCAGCAGGGCGCCCGGGCTGGGCCGCAGCATCAGTCAGGCGTTCGGGATCTCGAGCTACGTGGTGCCGGTGCCCGACTCGGCCGGGCACCTCGAGCGGCTGGACCAGGTCGCGATCACGACGGCGAAGCTGCTCGCCTCGTGGTTCGACTCCGACATGATCCTGGGGATCGCGTGGGGGACGACGCTCGCGGCCGTCAGCCGGCACCTGGCGCACAAGCCGACCCGTGGCAGCGCGGTGGTGCAGCTGAACGGGGCCGCGAACTACCGCACGAGCGGGATCGAGTACGCGAGCGACCTCATCTCCAGCTTCGGCTCCGCCTTCGACGCCGCGGTGAACCACTTCCCCGTGCCGGCGTTCTTCGACTTCCCCGACACCAAGGCGGCGATGTGGCGCGAGCGCTCGGTGCGCCGCGTGCTCGACGAGCAACGGCGCGCGGACATCGCGCTGTTCTCGGTCGGGGCAGTCGCGGGTGCGGTGCCCAGCCACGTGTACGCGGCCGGGTACCTGGACGACGACGACGTGCGCACCCTGCACGCCGAGGGCGTGGTCGGCGACGTGTGCACCGTCTTCCTGCGGGCCGACGGAAGCTACGAGGACATCGCGCTGAACTCGCGCGCGACCGGCCCGACGCCGGCGGAGCTGCACCGCGTGCCGCGCCGGATCTGCGTCGTGGCCGGGGACAACAAGGTGGTGCCGCTGCTGGCCGCGCTGCGGTCCGGGGTGGTGACGGACCTCGTGGTGGATGAGCTGACGGCGTCGCGGTTGCTGAGCGCGATGCCCGCGCGGGACGCCGCCGGTGGACGGCTGACCCGGGCGCTCGGCGGCGCGCTGCCCGTCGGCGGTCTGGCCGGCGGCGCGGTGCGGGGTCGGCTGGGCTGGCCGGGGGACGTCCAGTAGCCCGTTCCACCCCCGCCGAAGTAGAGCCGCCCCGGTCCGCAGTTCGGTGCCAGGCCCGATCAGGGGAAGTCCGACGATGCCGACAGATCCCATCGAACAGATCGCGGACCTTCGCGACAGTACGGACCGCATGTCTCAGCGCTTCACAGCGGCGGCGGTCAAGGGTCCCGGCAACTTCAGCGCACACGACGCGACCGGGATGGTCGCGGCGACCGTGACCGGCGAGGGTCGACTCAAGGACGTGAGGGTCGCGACAGCCTGGCGCACCAAGGTCGAGCCCACCGCAGTGGGTGCCGCGGTGGTCGAGGCGTACTCCGCCGCGCGCCTGAATCGTCTCGAGCAGTTCGGGACGGGCTTCGCGGAGGGGCTCGATGAGGCCCCGCCATCGACTCGACCGATGCCGTCGTTCAGCGAGAGCTTCGGCGCGAAGTTGGACGAGGTCATGACGCGGGGTTCGACCTCCCGAGCGGAGTCGGACGCGACCCTCGAGGCGATGGCAGCGTTCGTGCGTGAGATCAACGACAGCATCGACTCGGCGTCGGCAGATGTCGCAGCGCTGCAGCGGTCGCAGGTCACCGGCCGCAGCGCGCGCGGCCGCGTACATCTTCAGCTCAGCGGTGACGGCGAGGTTCAGAGGATCCAGTACGACGCGACCTGGCTCGAGCGGGCGCACGTCGCGAACATCGGCCGCGAGACGCTCGTGGCCCAGGACGACGCGTTGCGCTTGTTGGCGGGGAGAAGCGTCGCCGATGTGCTCGCTGCCAGTGATCTCGGGCGGCTCCAAGCGCTGGCCAGTGACCCGCGGGCTCTCGCCGAACGCCTGCGCCTGCGTCGCTGAGCGTTCTCGGACCGGATCGAACAGGAAGGCACGATCAGATGAACTTCAGTGTGAACCTCGACGCGTTGGAGCACGACGCCAGACTCTGGGACGGGGCTGCGACCACGCTGGCAACGGCGGGTTCGACCGCTGCGGAGCTGAATCTCTCGGCCGTCCAGCTCTCGTGGGCTGCAACCGACGTCGGCCTCGAGGCCTACTACGAGTCCGCAAGGGCTCGTGCCCAGCGACTTCTGACCGAAGGTGGGGAGGAGACCGCGCTCATCGCTAGCACGCTGCGAAAGGTCAAGGCGGACTACGAGGCGATCGATGTCAGCGCCCAGGAGCGCCTGGTGAAGCTCTGGAAGCCCACGCCGTGACCGGCCATTCTCGACGACGAAGGACCGTGCGATGACTCTGGAAGACGAGATCCGAGACCTGCTCAAGACGATTGAGACGAAGTTCGGGGAACTACAACGTGCCGTGTCCGGCGCCCTGAGCGCGGTGGGTTCGTGGGCGGCAGTCGTGGCTGATCAGATTCAGGACGCGTGGACGAAGATCTGCACCGAGGCCGAGAAGTTTTGGAATGCGATCGGGGAAATCTTGGGGAACATGGGCGATCCAGGGGCGCTCAGCGATATGTCGACCAGGTGGAATGCCGACGTCGGTGCGCCGGTGAGTGCCAAGGTGCAGGTCGCCGACGCGGGCAACCTCGAGGTCGACGAGACGTGGTCGGGCAAAGCCGCCGACAATTACCGTCAACGGATCTCGCTGCATAAGACAGCGCTCGACAAGGTCCAGTCGACCATCGCTGTCGGGATGAGCAGCGCCCTCGACACGGTGAAGACGGGCATCTGGACCTTCTTCGGTTGCCTCCTCGGCGCGTTGGCCTCGCTCGTCGTCGGGATCCTTGGCGCGTTGGCCTCGACAGCGACAATCCTGGGAATCCCTGCCGGGATCCTCATCGGCGCCGGAGCGTTCCTCGTTGCCGCAGCGGCCGTGTTCACCGGCGGCATCCTGCTGAAGTCCAGCTGCCAATCAGCCCTTAACGCGCTCCAGCAGAAGGTCGGCGACAACAGTGGGTTCCTCGACGGGCGCTGGCCGAAGGGCGCACTGGCATGACTCGAATCTTTGGCCCCGTCCGGTCTGCGTGGCGCAAGCAAGGTATCGCGCGTTCCCTCAACGGTCTCGTCTTGGCGCTAGGGCTTGTGGGGGAGGCCTACTTTCTCTCCCAGATGAGCCAGACGTCCCTTTCAACGTCGCCCACGCCTTCGTTGGTGTGCCTCGCGGTCCTCGCCGCCATAGGTGCGCCGGTCTCCGCCTCCCTCGGGGTCATCAACGCGCTCGCGCTGGCTGATGACCGGGCAGGGCGACCGCTCGTGGGCCTTGCCCGCTGGGCTGGCCGCGCGGCGGCTGTCACCGGTGCCCTCGTCGTGGGTGTTGTCGCGACGGTGGTCTGGGAACGAACCACGGGCTCGTCGACGGCGGCCGACACCCTCGCGATGGGGATATTCGTCGTGCTCTTCCTGCTCGCGGTGCTCGTCCTTGCGCTCATGACTCGTCGGCGTTGCGGCCAGCGGAGTGCGGTACCGGCTCTCACTGAGCGTTGACGCCGGCTGGCGCGCTCCTGAGCAGCCTGCGGTGATGTCGGCGCGCCCAGTAGAATGATCCGAGAAGCCTCGCGACCGTGAATCTCCTCCGGTCGGGAGGTTTTTTTGTGCCCTGTCCGTCCTGCTGAGGAGATCCGATGTCCACGATGACGCTGCGCCGCGCGAACGGCGATGACCGGGCCGTGCTCGAACGCCTGTGGCTGATGTTTCGGCACGACCTGTCCGAGTTTCGAGGGGTGTTGCCGGAGCCGGACGGGACGTTTCGCGGCGACCGGCTCCGGGCGGCGTTCACCGACCCGGACTGGGCGGCCTATCTCATGGAGTCCGGCGACCGTCCGGTGGGACTGGCTCTGGTCCGGGGCCTGCGCGGCCCGGTGCGGGTGCTCAATTCCTGCTTCGTCGTGCGCGGCGCGCGGCGGCGCGCGGTCGGCCTGAATGCGGTTCGGGCGCTCGTCGAGCTGCACCCCGGCCCCTGGGAGGTCGCGTTTCAGGACGAGAACGTGGGCGCGGTGCTCTTCTGGCGCCGGGTCGCGACGGAGCTCAGCGGCGAGGCCTGGCACGAGCAGCGCCGCCCAGTCCCCGGCCGCGCCGACCTACCCCCCGACGTCTGGATCTCGTTCGATGGACCCGATCCCCGGACCTCGCCGAGGTAGTACCGCCGCATCGAGGTAGAGCGGTGCACCGCTCTACCTCGATGCGGCGG
>NZ_DATCNW010000417.1:0-24633 GCF_036565025.1 Pengzhenrongella sp. | reverse complement strand
GAGTCTGGCCGCCGGGCCGGGCCGGGCGGCCGGGGCGGGGGCGCGCCGAGCGTGCGCCAGCCGCGGCGTCGTCGATCGGTCGGGCGTTTCCGCCGGTGCGGGCCCGGCTCGCGCCGGAGGGGCGGCGGGGTGCGTCGTCCTGGGGCATGGCCGCTCAGCCGCAGACGGCGGTGACGTCGTTGGCGGTGATCGCGTCCTTGCCGGGCTTCTTGGTCTCCGTCGGCACCGGGGCGGCGGGCTTGGCCGGGGTGGTCGCGCCCGCGGTCGGCGTCTTGGCAGGCGGCGGTGCGGCAGCGGTCGGCTTCACGATCGGTTTGTCGGCGGCGATGTTCCCCCAGATCGCGTCGGCCGCACCGGTCATCTCGACCCGGTTCGGATCGGACACGGCGGGGGCGAACGGAATCGTCATGAACGTGATGTTCTCACTGCGCGTGCCGCGCATGCCGAAGGCCAGCCCGGTCATGTTGCGGATCGACGCCAGGTTGGGGCTCGCGGTGATGGACGAGGTCGCGGCGTTCAGGAACTGCAGCAGCGCCGGGGCGTCGGTCAACAGGTTCTTGGACTGCACCTGGCGCACCATCGCGGCGAGCAGCTGCTGCTGGCGTCCGAGCCGGTTGGTGTCCGAGCCGTCGCCGACCCCGGTGCCTGTGCGGGCCCGGGCGAAGGCGAGCGCCGTCGACCCGCCCAGGGTCTGCTGGCCCGCCTTGACGTTCAGGCCCGCCTTGGGGGAGGTCATGTCGTTCGGGACGCAGATCGGGATCCCGCCGAGGGCGTCGACCATCTTGGTGAACCCGGCGAAGTCGATCACGACGTACTCGCTGATGAAGAGATTGGTGTTCGTCTCGACGGTCTTGATCGCGCACGCGGCGGCGTCGGAGACCTGACCGCTCTCCGAGCCGATCGAGAACGCGGCGTTGAACTGACCCTTCTCGGCGTTGGAGGTGGTGCCGTTCGACCGCTTGCACGCCGGGATGTCCACCAGGGTGTCGCGCGGGATCGAGACCAGGTCGGCGCGCGACCGGTCCGCGGACAGGTGCAGCACGATCGTGGTGTCCGAGCGCATTCCGTCGGCCTTACCACCGATCTTGGCGTTCGCGCCGCTGCGCACGTCCGAACCCATCAGCAGGATGTTGATCGGCTTGCCGGCGCTCGGGTCGCTCGGGTCCGGGGCCTTCGGCCGGTTGCTGCCCAGCAGACTGTTGACGTCGGCGGACTTGATGTTCCCCTGCAACCGGGAATACGCGGTGGCCGCTCCGGTCACCCCGAACGCGAGCAGCGCGGTCACCCCCAGTGCGATCCCCCGCGCGATGCGGTGAGACTGCGGCCGGCGGGCGTGGCGCGTCGATCGCGGGCGCGCGGAGGTGGCGTGAGGGGGAGGCACCCGAAGAGTTTAGGTCCCGTAACCCGCGGGCAGGCGGAGGGGTCGGGCCCAGGGGGTGGAGGAGGTGTGCAGATCAGCGTCCGAGCTGCGCGTACTTCGCCTCGGTCGCGTCCTTCTGGGGGCGCCACCACGCCTCGTTGGCCTGGTACCAGGCGACGGTCGCCGCGAGCCCGTCCCGGAACCCGGCGTACTTCGGCGCCCACCCGAGCTCGGTGCGCAGCTTGGAGGAGTCGATCGCGTACCGCATGTCGTGCCCCGGGCGGTCGTTGACCAGGTCATAGGCGTCTCGCGGCTGACCCGTGAGCTCGAGGATCAACTCGATGACGGCGCGGTTGTTCTCCTCGCCGTCGGCCCCGATCAGGTAGGTCTCCCCGATCCGGCCGGCGTCGAGGATCGCCCAGACCGCGCTGTTGTGGTCCTCGACGTGGATCCAGTCGCGCACGTTCGACCCGGTGCCGTACAGCTTGGGACGGACGCCGTCGATCACGTTGGTGATCTGTCGCGGGATGAACTTCTCCACGTGCTGGTAGGGCCCGTAGTTGTTGGAGCAGTTCGAGATCGTGGCCCGGACGCCGAAGGACCGCACCCACGCGCGCACCAGCAGGTCGCTCGCGGCCTTGGTCGAGGAGTACGGGCTGGACGGGTTGTACGGCGTCTCGGGGGTGAAACGGTTCGGGTCGTCGAGCTCGAGGTCGCCGTAGACCTCATCGGTCGAGATGTGGTGGTAGCGCTTGTCGTGCCGCCGCACGGCCTCGAGCAGCGTGAACGTCCCGACCACGTTCGTCTGCACGAACGGCCACGGGTTCGCGAGGGAGTTGTCATTATGTGACTCGGCGGCGAAGTGCACGACGACGTCGCTGTCGGCCACCAGCCGGTCCACGAGCTCGGCGTCGGCAATGTCTCCCCGGACGAAGGTGATCTGCTGGGCAACAGGCGCAAGGGAGGCCTCGTCGCCCGCGTACGTCAGCGCATCCAGGACGGTCACCCGCACGTCGGGGTGCTCCCGGACGCTCTGGTGGACGAAGTTCGAGCCGATGAAGCCGGCCCCACCGGTGACGAGCAGTCGCACGTGGATCCTCCAGGTTGCTGGGTTGAGCGGTCCGAGCGTAGTCGCCCGGCCACCGTGCCCCGGAACACGGCCGCCGACGATCTTTCTGGAATTGGGTACCGCTAATCGCTCAGTTTCTCCGGTTGGGGCGCCGATGGGGGGAGAAGGAGGACGGCCAGAACGCAGCGCATCGCCGTCGACCGGTCGAGCACGACGCCACGAAGATCTACACGTTTCCCGAGGTCAGGATCGCCATGTACCTGAAGTTCGCCCTCGTCGCAGTGCTCGCACTCTCCGGAATCGCAGGGTCCGGTCAGCGAGACCAGGTGTCGGCCGTCGTGCCGGACCGGGCGGCGGGGCAGGTCGCCGATGAACCGGTGACCGATCCCGGCAGCGCTGCCGACCAGAAGGACGGCGTCGCGACCGAGGATCTCGACATCGTCGTGCCGGCGGTCGGGGCGGGCGCTGCCGTGGCCACGCCACCGGCGTCGGCGGCGGATGCCGTGGTCGCCGATCACCGGGTTGCCGATCGTGCCGGTCGCGTCGAGAGCGATGCGGTGGCCGCCAAGGGCTACCAGACCCTCGGGGTGAGCTGGCCGCAGGGGACCGCAGTCGGCGACCTGGGCGGCAAGGTGCGGACCAAGACCAACGGCAAGTGGGCCGGCTGGACCGACATCGAACCGAGCGACAACGCCCCGGACGCGGGCACCGCCGACGCGCGAGCCGAACGCGGCGGCACCGATGCGCTGTGGATCGGGGATGCCGACGCCGTCCAGCTGTCCTTCGCCGCTTCGTCGAAGGCCTCGCCGGCCGGCTTGAGCCTGTCCCTCATCGGGTCGCAGGCGCCGACGACGCCCGATGGCGTCACGGGTGCGTCCGCGACCGGTGCGGCCGTGGTGCGCGACGCCGCGTACACCGCCGGGACCGTGGGTACCGCGGTGGTCGGCGCGCCGAAGATCATCACCCGCGCCGAGTGGGGCGCACCCGCCCAGGTCTGCCTGCCCGACGTCGCCAGCAAGCTGGTGGGCGCCGCGCTGCACCACACCGCCGACAGCAACGCCTACACGACCGTCTCGCAGGCGATGCAGCAGATCCGCAACGACGCCGTCTACCACATCAATGTTCGCGGGTGGTGCGACATCGGCTACAACTTCCTCGTCGACAAGTGGGGAAACATCTACGAGGGCCGGGCGAACAGCATGACCCAGGCCGTCATCGGCGTGCATGCGGGCGGTTTCAACACCGGCACGGTCGGGGTCGCACTGCTCGGCACCTATGACGTCCGTCCGTCGCCGGAGGCCCAGGCGGCCGCCGCACGGATCATCGGGTGGCGCCTGGGTGCCTACGGCATCGATCCGCGCGGGTCGATGGTCTACTACACGGGCGCCGGGGAGAACTCGCGGTTCTTGAACCAGAACGTGACGCTGCCGCGGGTCTTCGGGCACCGCGACGTGGCCTTCACGGAATGCCCGGGCAACGGGGGCTACGCGTCGCTCGCGAACATCCGCTCGCTCGCCGCGCAGTCGAGCTACACCCTGGCCGCCACCCTCGCCCAACCGGTTGTGAAGGCGCTGTACGCGGACCTGCTGGGCCGGCCGGTCGACGCCTGGAGTCTGACGAGCTGGAGCGGGATGCTCGCGAGCGGCGCGGGACAGCCGGCGCTGGTCGCGGCGCTGACCAAGAGCGAGGAGTACGTGCGGCTGCGCGTGACGCAGGCGTACACCGAGGTCCTGGGGCGCAACCCGGATCCGGGCGGCCTCACTGGCTGGACCACCGCGGTCAGGAGCGGGAACGTCGCGGTCGATGATGTGCAGCGGATCTTCTACGGCACCGCGGAGTACTACCAGAAGTCGGGTGGGACCCCGCGCGGCTACGTCGACCGGCTGTTCCGCACGGCGTTCAACCGGGCTCCGACCACCCAGGACCTCGACTACTGGGCCCTGCAGTTCCAGGTCTCGGGTCGCGACGCCGTCGTGCGCGGCATCTGGGGCTCGGCCGAGGCCGCGAGGTACCGGGCCGGCAAGTACTACGAGCTGTTCCTCAAGCGGGCCCCGGATCTGGCCGGGCAGGCGTACTGGGGTCGCATCCTGCAGCTGAAGGGCGAGGGCGCGGTGCGCATCGGGATCGCCGGGAGCCTGGAGTACCGCCTCCTGGCCGCCAAGCGGTTCCCGTAACGAGGTAGCCCTCCAGGCCAACCCCCAACCCCCAACCGCCAACCGCCAACCGCTAACGTCCGAGCGCTGACGTCCTATAGGACGTCAGCGCTCGGACGTTAGCGGGTTTGGGGCTTGGAGCTCGGAGTCCTGGTGGGGGGTGGTGCGGGTGGGTGGTTGAGGGCGCGGGGGGCAACCGGGCTGGGGGGTGTTCAGCTGTCGGCGGGGGCCAGGGACGTGCGCAGGTGCACGAAACCGACCTCGCGGCCGTCGGCGGCGACCTGGAGGGTGGCGGCCTCGAGCAGGCGGTGCACCTCGGCCTCGGTCTGGCCGGCGATCGCGGCGTGGAAGGTGTACGCGCCCTCGCCGATGTCGGCCGCCGGGATCGTGAAGTCGAAGACCCCCGGCCCGCGCAGGTCGGGCAGGTGCACGCCCAGCAGCTTGCTGTTCGTGCCGTAGATGTTCTGGCCGACGGACGTCTCGATGCCGAAGCCCAGGATCCAGTTCTCGAGCGGTTCGGTCGCGCGCACGTGCACGCGGACCGTCAGGGGTGCGCCGACCTTGATCTCCCGCACCGGGGTCCCGTAGCTGAGGATCTCGACGCGTTCGACCTGCGCGCGCGGGAGCTCGTTGGCGACGCTGATTGCCGCGGACTGCTGGCGCTCGATGTCGTCGTGCCGGGACTGCTCGAACTCGGTGCGCAGCACCCGCAGGGCGTCCCGCGGGGCGCCGTCGGCGATCATGCTGCCGCTCTCGAGCACGACGGCGCGGTCGCAGATCTCCGCGACCGTGTCCAGGCCGTGCGTGACCAGGACGATCGTGCGGCCCTCGTGCTGGAAGCCGCGGATCCGGTCCATGCACTTACGCTGGAACGGCTCGTCGCCGACGGCGAGCACCTCGTCCACGAGCAGGATGTCCGGGTCGACGTTCACGGCGACCGCGAAGGCGAGCCGCACGTACATGCCCGAGGAGTAGAACTTGACCTGGGTGTCGATGAAGCGCTCGATGCCGGAGAAGTCGACGATCGCGTCGAAGGCCTTGTCGGTCTGCTTGCGGGTGAGGCCCTGGATCGAGGCGTTCAGGTAGACGTTCTCGCGGCCGGTGAGGTCCGGGTGGAACCCGGCGCCGAGCTCGAGCAGCGCGGCGAGGCGACCCCGCAGGCTCACCGCGCCGCTGGTCGGCTGCAGGATGCCGCCGATCATCTTCAGCAGCGTGCTCTTGCCCGAGCCGTTCGGCCCGATCAGCCCGACGGTGGTGCCCGACTCGATCGTGAGGTTGATGTCGCGCAGGGCCCAGAAGTCGTCCTTGTGCAGCTGGGAGCGGCGGAAGTTGACCACCCGCTCCTTGAGGGACTTGTCTTTGCGGATGATGAAGCGCTTGGAGAGGTTCTCGACCTCGATGACGGGGGTTTTCATCACAGCTCCTGGGCGAAGTTGGACTGGAGCCGCGAGAAGACACGCTGGCTGAACCACAGCAGGACCATCGCGACGCAGATTTCGATGACGAGGTCCCGCCCGAGGTAATTAGGGAAGAAGCCTCGGCCGTCGCCCTGGATCCAGAACGTCTTCTGGAACGCCAGGGTGATGAGGGTCAGGGGGTTGAGCAGGTAGATCTTCTCGAGCAGGTTGCCGTGGAGGGACTTGTCCACCTGGGCGACCGAGTAGACGATCGGCGAGGCCCACATGAGGATCATCAGCGAGATCTCCACGAGGTACGCCACGTCGCGCAGGTAGACGTTGAGCCCGGAGAACAGGAACGCCAGCCCGGTCGCCAGGAGGAGGAGTAGCACGAGGGCGAGGACGGCGTACCCCCATCGCATACCCGTCGGGAACTCCCCGAAGACCGCCGTCGCGGCGATGAGGATGCCGAGCTGGATGGAGAAGTTGAACAGCGCGGAGCCGACGACGGAGAGCGGGAAGACCTCCCGCGGCACGTACACCTTCTTGATCAGGGCGCCGTTGCCCACGATCGAGCCCGTGCCGATGATGACGATGTCGCTGAACAGCTGCCAGGCGGTCAGGCCGGAGAAGATGAAGAGGGCGTAATTCGGGATACCGTCCGGGTGACCTGGGCTCTGCTGCGCCCCGAGGAACTTCCCGATGGCGACGTAATAGACGAGCAGCATCGTCAGCGGCTTGGCGAGGCTCCAGAAGAAACCCAGCGCGCTGTCCTTGTACCGGGCCTTGATCTCGCGCCGCGTGAGCTGGTCGAGCAGTTCGCCGTGGGCGAGGATGTCCCGGATCGACTCCATCGTGCCGCCGAAGAACCCATGCTTGGGTCCCGCGGATCGCATCGGTTCGTCCGCGAGCTCTCGCGTCCGCACGTCACTCTGGTTGTCCATGGTTCTCCCGGGTCTCGGCGGATAGGCACGCCGAGCGCACAATCGGCGGCCTCAGACTACCTGCTAGTCCACCCGAGTTCGTGCCGCCAACCCCGTGCGCTGCGCCAGGTCCGGTGCGAAGATTGTTGTCCTTGTCGCACCAACGAAGGTGGAAGCATGTCGGCGGCCATCCCCAGCCTCGCTCGACGGATCGCGCTGATTGTGACGATGGCGCTCACCGCAACCACCCTCACGGCAGTCCTCCCCGCCCCCGTCGCGCAGGCCGCGGCAGGCGACGACGCGACGTTCACCGGGCACGGCTGGGGTCACGGGCGCGGCATGGGCCAGTACGGGGCACTGGGCTACGCGCTGAACTACAACTCGAGCTCGGAGTCGATCCTCGACCACTTCTACGGCGGCACGACGGCGGCAACCATCGCCCCCCCGGAGATGTCGGTCGAGCTGCTCGCGCACAGCGGCCAGCCGCTCATCGTGACCGGACTGAGCCTGCAGATACGCAACCTCGTGCCGAACCCGGTCGTCGACACGTTCGTCGGCCCGGGTGCCGTGCGGATGACCGTGTCGGGCAGCTCGGTGATCGCGCAGAAGGGGCCCGGGTGCAGCGGTCCGTGGACGGCGCTCGGCACCTTCACCGCGAACCAGACGCGCGTGTTCACCCGCGCGCCGGACACCAACCGGGAGAACCTGCTGCGGGTCTGCGAGGGCGCCACGCAGCGCGCGTACCGCGGCAACCTCTCCATCTCCAGCTACAACGGGTCGCAGCTCGCGATCAACTTCCTGCCGACCGAGTCCTACCTGCGCGGGGTCGTGCCGCGCGAGTCGCCCGCCTCCTGGGGCCTGCTCGGTGGCGGCAAGGGCATGCAGGCGCTGCGGGCCCAGGCGGTCGCCGCGCGCAGCTACGCGCTGTCGGGCCACCGTGCCAGCGGAGCCCGGACCTGCGACACGACCTCGTGCCAGGTCTACGGCGGGTACGGCATCAAGTCCGGGACGACCTGGACGCAGCTCGAGAACTCGTTGACCGATACCGCGGTCGTCGGGACGGCCGGCGTCGTGCGGCTGCGGTCCGCTGTGGTGCAGCGCACCGAGTTCAGCTCGTCGACGGGCGGCTACACCGCGGGCGGGACCTTCCCCGCCGTGCCCGACCTCGGTGACGCCGTCTCCAACAACCCGAATCACAACTGGACGACCACGATTCCGCTCACCACGGTCGCCTCGAGCCTCGGCACCGGGGCGATCAAGACGATCGCCGTCACGGCGCGCAACGGGCTGGGCGAGGGTGGTGGCCGCGCGACTCAGGTCACCGTGACCACCTCCGGGGGAACCAGGACGTTCACCGGGGACGATGTGCGCAAGAAGCTCGGTCTGAAGAGCGACTGGTTCAGCATCTCGGCGTTCACGCTGGCCGAGGCCCAGTCGGTCGTGAAGGCGCTGTACGCGGACATCCTGCTCCGGCCGGTCGACGCCGGGGGGCTCGCGAGCTGGAGCGGGTTCCTTGCGGGCGGTGGGAGCCAGACGACGCTCGTCGCGTCGCTCACCACGAGCGTCGAGTACGTGCGGCTGCGCGTGACGCAGGCGTACGAGGACGCGCTGGGGCGCGAGCCCGACCCCGGTGGCCTGGACGGCTGGACCGACGCGGTCCGCACGGGCAAGCTCGGGGTGGACGACGTGCAGCGGGTCTTCTACTCGGGCGCAGAGTTCTACGCGACCTCCGGCGGCACCCCCGACGGGTTCGTCACCCGCTTCTTCAACACGGCGCTGAACCGGTCACCGTCGCCCAACGAGCTGTCCTACTGGACCGCCCGGCTCGCCGTCATCGGCCGCGCGGGGGTGGTGAGCGGCATCTGGTTCTCCTACGAGGCCGCGCTGTTCCGTGCGGGCAACTACTACCAGTTGTTCCTCAAGCGGGCGCCGGACGCCGCCGGGCAGAGCTACTGGGCCCACATCCTGCTGGACCGGGGTGAGGGTGCCGTCCGCATCGGCATCGCCGGCAGCATGGAGTACCGCCTGGCGGCCTCGGTCCGCTTCCCGTAGCGGGAGTCGGCCGGAGCCGGCGCTCGAGCTCGCCGGTCTGTGCGCGAGCTCGCCGATTTCGATCGGCGAGCAGGCGCGCGGACCGGCGAACTCACGCCCGACCGCAAGCCCGCTCAGCTGTGGAACAGCTGCCAGAGACGTTCGGCGTAGTCGGACCAGGTCTCGCGGGGGCGGGCCAGGGCGGCGGCGCGCAGGCGGGCGATCAGCACGTCGTCGGTCACCATGCGTTCGAGGGCTGCGGTGAGGTCGTTGTCGCTCCTGGGGTTCACCAGGAACGCGCCGCCGCCCTCCGCGATCTCGCGCATCGCGCCGAAGTCCGAGGTGATCGCCGGGGTCCCGGCCGACAGGGACTCCGCGACCGGCAGCCCGAAGCCCTCGTTCAGGGACGGGAACAGCGTGCAGCGGGCCAGCCGGTACGCGGCCCAGAGCATGCGGTCGGGCAGCCGGGAGACCGACTCGACCGGGCGGCCGACCCCCTGGAGGCCCTCCAGCTGGGTGGTGAACTCGTCGCTGCCCCAGGATGCGCCGCCGATGAACGTCAGGCTGAACCGGTGCCCGCGCCGCCACAGCCGCTCGGCGGCGTGCAGCACGGCGAGGTGGTTCTTGCGCGGCTCGTGGCTGCCCACGACGAGCACGAGCGGCAGGCCGGGGATCAGGAAGCGTTCGGTCGCCTCGCGCATCGCGTCGGCCTCGGGTTCCGGCGCGTGCCCGGGCAGGCCGACCGCGGTGATCGCCGGCCCGGTCAGGCCGGTGCCTTCGAGCATCCGGCGCCAGCCCTCGTACTCCGCCGCGGCGGCTCCGGAGATCGCGCCGACCGTATCGAAGTGGGCGACGGCGGCAAGGTTCAGCGCGAACACGCCCGCGAAGCCCTGGGCCGACGTCTCCGGGCTGGTGAGCGGCACGCAGTCGAAGCCGATGACGCCGGTCCGGTTGCGGCTGTACGCGGCGAGCGCGGCCAGCGCGAGGCACCGCGCCGGCTGGATCGCGAGCTCGGGCAGCACATAGGTGCAGCCCCACGGCACGACGACGTCCTGCACAACAGCCACGGTCCGGCCGGATTCGGGATCCGGCTTGACCCCGGCCAGCGCGGCGCCGCGCTCCGGCCCGCCGACGACCCGGAGCGCGTCGAAGCTCGAGGTCCAGGCCGTGATGGTGACCTCGTGGCGGGCGACCCACTCGCTGGTCACGTTGCGGGCCACCCGCTGGATCCCGGTCCCGAGCGGCGAGGACACCAGGTCGCCCAGGTCGACGAGCGTCGCGTCGCGCAGCAGCCGGACGGTGCGGAGCCCCGAGTCCGTCGTGGTCCGCTCGGCGGCGGCGACCAGGGCGCGGGCCGGGCCGTCCAGCTCGACCGCGCGGCGGACCGTGATGACCTCCTCGGAGGTCGGCAGCGAACCGGAGACGACCGCCAGGGTGAGCCACACGACGTCGGACCCTGCCGGGCCGACGGCGTCCAGCACCGCCGCGACGAGCTCGGGCAGCTCGTTGCGTGCCGCCGGAGCTGCGTCCAGCGCCGTCAGCAGCAGCGCGAGCCGGGCGCGGAAGTCGGCGTGGGTCCGCTTGTGGGCCCGGTGCAAGGCCTCGGTCGCGGTGCTGGGCGCGGCCGCCACGGCCGCGGCGCGCCGGCTCATGACCGGGCTCCGACCACGAGGGTGGACCACAGCTCGTCGGCGTAGTCCTGCCAGGACCGCGCCGGGCGTGCCGCGGCCTCCGCGCGCAGCCGGGACTCGGTCTCGGGGTCGGTCAGCATCGTGCGCATCGCGTCAATCAGCTCCTGGTCAGAGCGGGGGTCGACCGTGAGGCAACCACCCTGCTCGGCAATCTGGCCCTGGCTCCCGTAACGGGTCGTGATCACCGGGGTACCGCAGGCGAGCGACTCCGACACGGGCAGGCCGAAGCCCTCGTGCAGCGACACGAAGACGGTGAAGCTGGCGTCGCGGATCGCGAACCAGAGCTCCTCGTCGGACACCGAGCCGCGCAGCCGGACGGGACGGTTCGCCCGCGCCAGGGCGGCGAGCTGGGCGTCGACGGCGGTGGTCGACCAGCCCTGCTGGCCGATCAGCTCGAGGTCGAACTCGATCCCCTCGCGCCAGAGCACCTCGGCCGCGTGCAGCAGGGCGGCGTGGTTCTTGTGCGGTTCGAGCCGCGCGACGCACACGATGCGCGGGATCGCCGGGGCGACGCGGTGGTAGCCCGGCGGTGGCGGCGGCACGTCGGAGGGCAGCACGACCTCGCCGACGTCGGGCCCCGCAAGGCCCTGGCTGGACAGCGCGTGCGCGAAGCCCGCGAACTCGACCGTGGCCGAGGTGCTGATGCCCGCGACGCGCGCGGAGTGCTTGATGACGGTGAGGTAGCTCGTGAACGCGTTCGCCTCACCGGGCGGGCGCAGATCCGCGCTGACCACCGGGATCGCGTCGTAGCCGATGGCGACGACGGCGTTGCCCGAGAACTCCGCGAGAGCCGCGAGCGGCGGGCAGCGGTCGGCGAGCGGCACCTCGGCGAGCACCAGCGTCGCCTGCCACGGGACGATCAGCGCGGGTTCGCGCGTGTCGGGGCTGCCCGCGGCGAGGTCGTCGGCGCGCGCGAGCAGCGGGCCGATCTCCTCCTGCGAGCGCCCCCAGTGCGCGGCGCGCATCTCCTCGCGCGGCGAGAGCGAACGGGTGATGCCGGCCGTGTCGGTCCAGGCGACCAGCGTCAGCTCGTGCTCGGAGCCCCAGGCCTTGACGGTCTCCCGGGCGACGCGCTGGATCCCGTTGTGGAACTCCGAGCGGGCGCACGCGTCGAGGTCGACGACGACGCCGGAGACGATCGACATCGGCCGCGCGGAGGTGCCGTGCTCGGTCGCGATCCCGAACGCGCGGTCGAACAGGTCCAGGGTGACCTCGCGTTCGGCCCCGAGCGCGGCGCTGCGGCGCAGGGCTCGCACGTCGTCGGCCTGGGGGTACGCGCCCGCGACGGCGGTCAGTAGGAGCCACGCCAGGGCGGGGTCCGCGGTCGTGATCAGGCGCTGCACGAGCAGGCCGAGGCAGACCGCGGCCTCTCGCAGCACGTCGCCCCCGCCCGCGGGGTCGGTGTCGAGCACGACGGCGCCGGCAGCGAGCACGCGCAGTGCCGTGGCGCGCTCGATCGCCTCGGGGGTCGGTCGCTGGGCCCCGAGAACCCGCAGCTCGCTCACCGGGGAAGGAACCGGCGCACGGTGCGCAACGGTGTCGTGACGCGCCAGGAGAGGGTCTTGCGATGCAGCTCGAGCTCGTTGCGCAGCGCGGCGATCTCGCGCTGTTCGTCGCCGTTGCGCGGGGCCGTGCTCACGGCGTGCGCCCAGCGCGTCAGGGCGGCGGTGCGCCACCGGACGACCTCGTCGGTGAGCGAGGTCGCGAGCTCGCGCGTCTCCAGCTCGCGGTACCGCACGTAGACGTCCACGGCGTTCGCCGGGAAGGACAGCTTCCACTTGAGGTCGTCGGCGTGCTCGTCGGCCACGTAGAACCGGGAGAGCCCGTCGAACAAGCAGAACTGGTAGCCGCAGGCGAGCACGCCCGGCTCCCAGTCCTCGTGGGAGGGAAGGTTGCTGTTGGGCACGGTCGCCTCGACCACGAGGACCCACGGCCGCCAGCGAGCCAGGTCGAAGCCCGCCAGCACGTCCGCCTCCGAGCCCTCGGTGTCGATCACGACGAAGTGCAGCTCGCGGCCCGAGTTGCCCTCGAGGATCTGGTCCGCGGTGAGTGAGGGCACCTCGACGTCGGACGCGGTGAAGCCGGCCGACTCGTGCGCGTCGCGCAACCCGTCGACCGTGGTGGACAGGCCGGTTCCGACGAACTCGTGCAGGATCGCGGTGTCCTTGCCGGGCGGGCCCACGACGGCGCGCACCTGCCGGTCCCGCGGCCTTTCCCGCTTGTGCGCCGCGGACAGGTGAGCCATCGGCTCGACGGTGATCCCGGACCATCCCCGGTCGTAGAACGGACGGCTGATCGAGTCCTCGGTAGGGTCATTCGCCCCGATCTCGAGGTAGTGACCGGTCGGTAGATCGCCGAGCGCGCGATGCAGCACGACGTCCTCCGCGTTCTGGGCGTAGGACACGAAAGGTGCTGAGTTCACCGGCTCATCATAGGCAACGTGACCTGGGGCTCCCGAATCGCACCGAGCCCGGGGACTATGCTCGCCCCGGTCATTGGAACCGGTCCCGTCCCCGAACACAGAGCTGAGATCATGACGCGCGCACTCATTACCGGCATCACCGGCCAGGACGGCCTGTACCTCGCGGAGCTGTTGCTCTCGAAGGGTTACGACGTCTACGGGCTCATTCGCGGCCAGAACAACCCGAAGCTCGACCTTGTCCGCGAGACCGTCCCCGGCGTGAAGCTGCTGACCGGTGACCTGACCGACCTGTCGAGCCTGCTCCGCGCGCTCCAGGTCGCCCAGCCGGACGAGGTCTACAACCTTGGCGCGATCTCGTTCGTGGCGTACTCGTGGGAGAACGCGATGCTCACGACGGACGTCACGGGCAAGGGCGTGCTGAACATCCTCGAGGCCGTCCGGCTGTACTCCGGCGACGACCCGACCAAGGTCCGCTTCTACCAGGCGTCCAGCTCGGAGATGTTCGGCAAGGTCCAGGAGGTTCCGCAGCGCGAGAGCACGCTGCTGTGGCCGCGTTCGCCGTACGGCGTCGCCAAGGTCTTCGGGCACTACATGACGATCAACTACCGCGAGTCCTACGGGATGCACGCCTCCTCGGGCATCCTGTTCAACCACGAGTCGCCGCGCCGCGGCTACGAGTTCGTCACCCGCAAGGTCAGCCGCGCGGTCGCCCGCATCAAGCTCGGCCTGCAGGACGACATCGTCATGGGCAACATCGACGCCAAGCGCGACTGGGGCTTCGCCGGCGACTACGTCGAGGCGATGTGGCGCATGCTGCAGCAGGACCAGCCCGACGACTACGTCGTCGCGACCGGTGTGACGCACTCGATCCGCGAGCTGCTCGACGTCGCGTTCAACCGCGTCGGCATCGAGGACTGGGCCGGCTACATCAAGCAGGACCCGCGCTTCATGCGCCCCGCCGAGGTCGACCTGCTCATCGGTGACCCCGCCAAGGCCAACGACCAGCTCGGCTGGAAGCCGAAGGTCGCGTTCCAGGAGCTCATCGAGATGATGGTCGACAACGACCTCGACATCGAGCGCACCCAGGCTGGTCGGTAGGCGGTGCCCCGCGCGTTCGTCACCGGGATCACGGGGCAGGACGGCGGCTACCTCGCCGACCAGCTGCTCGGCGAGGGAACCGAGGTGCACGGCATGGTCCGGGCGGGCGACGACGACGCCGTCCGGGACCTGCTGGCGCGCACGCCCGGCGTCGTGCTGCACGACGGCGACCTCGGCGACGCCGAGGGGCTGCGGCGGCTGATCGCCGACGTCGGCCCCGACGAGATCTACAACCTCGCGGGCATCAGCTCGGTCGCGTTCTCCTGGGCGGAGCCGGTGCTCACCGCCCAGCTGAGCGGGGTGGCCGCGGCCACCGTGCTCGACGCCGCCTGGCGGCTGCAGGAGGACACCGGCCGGAAGGTCGCGTGCCTGCAACCGTCCAGCGCGGAGATCTTCGGTCACGCCGACAGCTGGCCGCAGGACGAGTCGACGCCCGTGCGGCCCGTCTCGCCGTACGGCGCGGCCAAGGCGTACGCGCACCACATCGCGGGCGTGTACCGGGGGCGCGGGCTGCACGTCGCGACCTGCATCCTGTTCAACCACGAGTCCCCGCGGCGCCCGCTCGCGTTCGTGACCCGCAAGATCACGGCGGCGGCGGCCCAGATCGGCGCCGAGGGCTTCGGGGTCATCCGGCTCGGCAACCTGGACGCGCGGCGGGACTGGGGGTGGGCCCCGGACTACGTCGACGCCATGGTGCGGTCCGTCCGGCACGAGGCCGCGAGCGACTACGTCGTGGCGACGGGCCAGACGCACACGGTCGCGGAGTTCGCCGAGGCCGCGCTGCGGCGCGCCGGGGTGGGCGACAGCTGGCGGGACCACGTCGAGGTCGACCCCGAGTTCCTGCGCCCGAACGAGGCGCCGATCCTGGTCGGCGACGCGAGCAAGGCGCGCCGCGAGCTCGGATGGAAGCCGACCGCGGCGTTCGATGAGGTGGTCGGCCGGATGGTCGACCACGACATGGAGCTACTGAAGCGGGGCAAGGCATGAACCAGCCGGTGGCCGGACAGCACGAGACCCGTCCGGGCGTCGTCTCGGTCGTGCTCGTCAACTATCGCGGCGCGCAGGACACGATCACGTGCCTGCGCGCGTTCGACGACGTCGAGTGGCCGCGCGAGAGCCTCGAGCTGATCGTGATCGACAACGACTCGGGCGACGACTCGGTCGCGGAGATCCGCGCGGCCCTGCCCGCGGTCACCGTGATCGACTCGGGGTCGAACACCGGCTTCGCGGGCGGCTGCAACCTCGGCGTCGAGCATGCGACCGGGGAGTACGTCGCGTTCATCAACAACGACGCCCGGCCGGACCCGCAGTGGGTCGCCGCGGCGGTCGAGGCGTTCGACGCCGACCCCGCCATCGGTGCGGTCGCCTCCAAGGTCCTGGACTGGGAGGGCCAGCTCATCGACTACGTCGACGGCTCCCTGACCTGGTTCGCGATGGGCTACAAGCGTGAGGTCGAGCGGCCCGACTCGGCTGCCTACGACACACCGAAGGACGTGCTGTTCGGCACCGGCGCGGCGATGTTCGTGCGCGCCGAGCTGTACCGCGAGGTCGGCGGCTTCGACGAGCGGTTCTTCATGTTCTACGAGGACGTCGACTTCGGGTGGCGGCTGAACCTGCTCGGGCACCGCGTGCGGTACGTGCCGACGTCGATCGCGTTCCACAAGCACCACGTGACCATGAAGAAGTTCGGCAACTTCCGTGAGAGCTACCTGCTCGAGCGCAACGCCCTGCTGGCCATGTACAAGAACTACGACGACGCCTCGCTCGCCAAGGCGCTGCCCGCGGCGATGGCCCTCGCCGTGCGCCGGTCGATCGCCCGCACCGGGTTCGACGCGACCGTCCTGGACCTGCAGAAGTCACCCGGCGGGGACGACGTGGCGACCCTTGAGGTCCCCAAGATGGCCCTGACCGGTCCGCTGGCGATCGACTACTTCGTCGAGCAGCTGCCGAGCCTGTTGAAGTCGCGCACCGAGCTGCAGAGCCACCGCCGGCGCAGCGACCGCGAGCTGTTCCCGCTGTTCCGGGAGGCGATCGAGCCGGCCTACGGCATGCCGAGCTACCTCGCGGCGCACGAGGTGCTGATCGAGGCGTTCGACATCTCCGCGCACTTCACCGCGCGGCACCGGATCCTCGTGGTGACCGGCGAACCGCTGCTGGACCGGATGGCCGGCCCGGCGATCCGCGCCTGGGAGATCGCCAAGGCCCTCGCCCCCGAGCACGAGGTCAAGCTGGCCTCGACCGGCGGGGCGAAGACCACGCACGACGACTTCGAGGTCATCGCCGTCGGCGGGTCCGGGCTGCGCGAACTGACCGACTGGGCCGACGTCATCGTGTTCCAGGGCTTCCTGCTCGAGGCCGCGCCGTGGCTGCGCGGCGGGTCCAAGATCATCGTCGCGGACGTGTACGACCCGTTCCACCTCGAGCAGCTCGAGCAGGCGCGGGACCTCGGCTCCGAGGGCCGCTCGACGTCGGTGCGGGAGACCACCCGGATCCTCAACGAGCAGCTGCGCCGCGCCGACTTCATGCTCTGCGCGTCGGCGAAGCAGCGGGACTTCTGGCTCGGCCAGCTCGCCGGCCAGGGACGCGTCAACCCCACGGTCTACGACGAGGACCAGTCCCTTGACTCGCTGATCTCGGTCGTGCCGTTCGGTATCGCCGACGAGCCGCCGGTCCAGCAGCGGCACGCGATCAAGGGCACCGTGCCCGGGATCGGCGTCGACGACAAGGTCATCCTGTGGGGCGGCGGGGTCTACAACTGGTTCGACCCGTTGACGCTGATCCACGCGATCGACCGGCTCAAGGTCGCCCACCCCGAGGTGCGCCTGTACTTCATGGGCCTCAAGCACCCGAACCCCGGTGTGCCGGACATGCGGGTCGCCTGGGAGACCCAGGAGCTCGCGCGCGAGCTCGGCCTGACCGACCGGCATGTGTTCTTCAACGAGGGCTGGGTGCCGTACGACCAGCGCGCCGACTACCTGCTCGACGCCGACCTGGGCGTCTCGACGCACTTCCAGCACGTCGAGACGGCGTTCAGCTTCCGGACCCGGATCCTGGACTACCTGTGGGCCACGCTGCCGATCGTCGCGACCGACGGCGATACGTTCGGCACCCTGATCCGGGCGCACGGCCTGGGCCGGGTGGTGCCGGCGAAGGACGTCGACTCCTTGGTGTCGGCGCTCGAGGAGATGCTGTACGACGACGCGGCGATCACCGACGTGCGCGCCAACGTGCGCGAGTTCGCCGCCGGGTACATCTGGTCCAGCGTGCTCGAGCCCCTGGTGAAGTTCTGCCGGGTGCCGCGCCGGGCGCCCGACCTGGCGCTCGAGGTCGTTTCGTCGCCGGAGTCCCGCAAGCGCTCGAAGAAGCCTCGGCCGAGCGTCCGCGAGGACCTCGCCCTGGCCAAGGCGTACCTGGGAGCCGGCGGCGTGACCGAGGTAGGCCGCCGCGCCGTAGGCCGAGCCCGCCGCCTGGTCGCCGGAAACCCCACCCAGGAGTAGCCCCCCGCCGCCCCCGTCGCGTGGCGGTTTTGGGAAGAATGTGCGCGCGTCGCGCACCAATTCTTCCGAAACGTGGAGGTCGACACCGGTTTTGGTCGGGATCTGCTCACTTTTCGAGCAAATCCCGCCACAACTCGCCGTGCGTCGCGCGGCCCCTCCGGGCGCTCGCCGAGGTCGACGCCCCCGTCGCGGGGCGGTTTTGGGAAGAATGTGCGCGTGTGGCGCACCGATCCTTCCGGATCCTGGATGTTCACGCCGGTCATGGGCGGGATCTGCTCGATTTCCGAGCAAATCCCGCCCCGCGATGGCCGGCCGCGCACGGTTGGGGTCCCGCTCGCTGGGTTGCGGTGGGCATGCAGAGCTGCGGCCAGTTCCGGCTGCGCGGCTTCCGACCAATGCGGGGGCAGTTTTGGGAAGAATGTGCGCGTGTGGCGCACCAATTCTTCCGAAACGTGGGTGTGGGCTCAGGATTGGGCGGGGTCTGGGCGTTTCTCGCAGAGGGCCGGGATGAAAGTGGAATTGATCGGCGACTGGTCGGGGTGCGGGGTCAGGCCCCCGAGCAGGAGCTCGACGGCGTAGGTCGTCAGCTCGTCGAGGGACTGCGGGTCGACGATGTCGGCGTTCGCGAACGAGGTGATGCCCTGCAGGGTCGCGAACAGCACCATGGCGATCGACTGCGGATCGCCGTCGACCAGGTCCCCTCTTGCTTGACCACGCTCGACCATCGCGACCACGCAGGCGAGGCCCGCGTTCGCGGCCGCCTTGAGCTCGTCCGAGGCATCCGCTTGGTGCTTGTGGGTGAACATCAGATCGAGCAGGGCGGGATCTTCGGTCGCGAACCGCACGTACGCCACCGCGACGTCGGTCAGGGTCCAGGCGAACGCGTGGCCGTCGTCGACGTCGGCGGCCCGTGCCAGCATCTCGTTCAGGCGACCGAAACCCTCGATGGCGAGGGCGTCGAGCAGCGCTGCCTTGTCGCGGAAGTGCCGCTGCGGCGCACCGTGGCTCACGCCGAGCTCGCGGGCCAGCTCACGCAGCGACAGGCCGTCGATGCCGGAGGTCCGCAGAGTGGCCTCGGCCTGGGTCACCAGCGCCGCGCGAAGGCCGCCGTGGTGGTACGGGCGCGCTGTCATGCCGCCAGCCTAGCTGCGAATGTAGTCATTGACAGCATTGTAGACAGTGCCTACATTGAACCCGTGAAGAACTGGAGCACCACCGACCTTTCGGCGCAGAGCGGCCGGACCATCATCGTGACCGGGGCCAACAGCGGGCTCGGACGAGTGACCGCCACCGCCCTGGCCGGCGCCGGGGCCCGTGTGATCCTGGCCGTTCGGGACGTGGAGCGCGGCGAGCAGGCGGCGGCCGCGATCACGGGGGAGACCGAGGTTCGCGAGCTCGACCTCGCCGACCTGGCCTCCGTGCGGCGCTTCGCCGCCGACTGGAGCGGGCCCGTCGACGTGCTGATCAACAACGCCGGCGTGATGGCGGTGCCCGAGAGCAGCACGAGGGACGGGTTCGAGCTGCAGTTCGGGACCAACCACCTCGGTCACTTCGCGCTGACGAACCTGCTGCTGCCCCAGCTCACGGACCGCGTGGTCAACGTGTCGTCGTCGGCCCATCGGATGGGTGAGATCGTGCTCGACGACCTGAGCTGGAAGACGCGGCCGTACAAGGCCTGGGCCGCGTACGGGCAGTCCAAGCTGGCCAACCTGCTGTTCACCCTCGAGCTCGAGCGCCGCCTCGAGAGCGATGGCTTCTCGGTGCGCGCGTTCGCCGCTCATCCCGGGGTATCTGCCACGACCCTGGGGTCGCACTCCGGGAGCGCCTTCACCGACCGGCTGATGAAGGTGTCCAACCTGCTGGCGCAGAGCGCGGCGATGGGCGCCCTGCCCAGCCTGTTCGCCGCCACCCAGGACCTGCCGGGCGCGAGCTACGTCGGCCCGGGGAGCTTCGGTGGAATGCGCGGATACCCCGCACTCGTCGGCCGGACCGCCGCCGCGAGCGACGTCACCGTGGCCAAGAAGCTGTGGGACGCCTCCGAGCAGCTGACTGGCGTCGGTTACCCGGCGCTCGTCGGCTGACGCCGATCCACGCGGGCTGAACCCGGCCGACCCCCGGAGGAGAGCGATCAGCCGCGGCCGAGGGCCCGGCGGGCGACGGCGAGGACCTGGTCGCGGGTCCCGGTGCGGCGCCGGGTGCGCCGGGCGAGAACCAGCTCGTCCAGGCGGGCAGCGATCTTGGCGCCGGCTGCCTCGGGGGAGTGCAGGATCCGGATGTCCTGCGCCGCCTGCCGGCCGCGGGCCGCGGCGAGCTCGGTGTCCTCGAGCACGAGGCGCATCAGGCCGGCGGCGGCGTCGAGGTCGGGTTCGGCCCAGGTGCCGCCCGCGGGGTAGGGCTCGCAGCCGACCGGGATGGTGGTGGGCGTCCAGGGGACGAGGAAGCTGTTCTCGTCGGTCATGAACTGCAGGTTGCCGGAGTACCCGGTCGCGATCACGGGCTTGCCGAGCGCCATCGCCTCGGCCATCGTCAGGCCGAGGCCCTCGGAGCGGTGCAGCGAGATGTAGCAGTCGCACAGGTCGACCAGGGCGTCGCGGTCCGCCGCGTCCAGGTAGTCCTCGAGCAGGACGACGTCCTTCGACCCCGCCACCCGCAGCCGCAGCCGCTCGGCCTGGTCCGGGCGGCGGTCCGCGTTGATCGACTTGATGACCAGCAGGGGGCCCTCGCCGGGTGTGAACGCGGCCTCGAAGGCGTCGACGAGCCCCCACGGGTTCTTGCGCTCCACCGTACTCAGGTAGTCGAACGAGAACAGGAACGTCGGACGTTCGGGCAGGCCCAGGTCGGCGCGCGTGCGACCCTGCGTCGCGGCGACCGACGTCGGGCGTGGCAGCGGCGGGGTGATGGTGCGGACGGGCACCGGGGAGTACGGCTCGATGGCCCGCCGCACGAAGTCGGTCGCCACCCAGACCTCGTCGACGTGCCGGAAGCCCTCGTGCTGGGACGTGGGGAAGTCCTCGACCTCCCAATACCACATGCCGATCCGATAGCTGCGCGCGAGCAGGGACGGGACGGCGGCCGCGACGGTCGGGGTCATGTCGGCGTTGACGCACATCAGCGTCGTGTCGAAGGGGGCGCCCGGGGCGGCCTCGGTGAAGCTCGCGCCCTGGCGGCTCTGCAGGTGCCGGTCGACCGACGCCGTCGCGTGCGGGATGCCGCCCGCGGCGAGCGCGTCGAGCATGAGCCGGGCGGACTCACCCACGCCGAGCTCGGCGCGCAGGTACCCCACGACGTTCACGCCGGTGCCGCGGCCGACGAAGGCGGTGCCCTGCGGGTCGTCGTCGCGCACCGCGTCCAGCGCGAGGTCGATCAGGTAGGGGGAGTACGCATCCTCGTGGCGCCCGTGCTCGCCGGCCCACGCGATGAACGCGTCGACGTGCTCGCCGGGCACTCCGGGGAAGGCGTCGCGCAGGTCCGGGCGGGACCGGTAGATCGAGGCGAGGTAGCGCCCGAGCCCGAGGTCGCTGCCGTCGGCCACCGGCTTGGTGAGCCAGGCCGTCAGCTCGGCGGTGCGTTCGGGGTCGAACGGGTCCGGCAGCGCGTCGAGGGAACGGGCCGGGTTCGCCTCGAGGGCGGTGCAGAACACGGTGCGCAGCTGCGGGTGCACCGCGACGCCCAGGGAGGTCACGGCGGTCGTGGCGTCCGCGGGGCGCTCCGGCGCCGCGGCGACGTCGTCCTGCACGCCGGCCGCGTAGGAAGCCACGAGGCGCGCGAGCCCCGGGTGGGCGCTCAGCCGGACGCGTGGCGGTCCGTCCGCGCGGGTGTCCAGCAGCCAGGGCGCGACCGGGTCGAGCCCGGTGAGGTCCACGGCGACGGCCGGCAGGCCGTCCACCTCGAGCACGTCGCCGACACCCTCCCCGATCCGGGCCGAGGGGCCGGTCCAGGCCGAGACCAGCAAACGGGGCGCCGTGAGCGTGTGGTGCGGGAGATAGCTCGCGGCGGCCTCGAGCCACCGGTCGGTGGCCGTCCGGGGGTCCGCGGCAAGCTTCTCCCACAGGTCCAAGAAGGCGGTCGCGGCCCGGCTGACCGCCAGCAGATCGGGGTTGTAGGACCCGGCGGCCAGCACGTCGGCGGGGCCGGGCCAGGTGCGATCCGCGGGCAGCGGCTCGGCGCTGCGCGCGATCAGGGCGACCTCCTCGCGCGCGGCGACGTCGGCGAGCTCGGCCGGGTCGCTCAGCAGTAGCACGCCCGCGCGCACGGCCAGCACGGTCGGACCGGCGAGCAGCGCGTGCCGCAGCAGGGCCGGCTGGGTCCAGCGGACCAGGCCGTCGGGGTCGAGCAGGATGGCGCGCACGTGCAGCTCGTGCGGGTCCACGCCGACGTCGGCCCGGGTCACGACCCGCTCGTCGCGGACGGCGAGGTACGAGCCGTCGAGGTCCAGGACGTGCACCACACATTGATCGTCGACGTCGAACGCCGACCGGACGGTTGAGCGGGCGAGGGCAACGGTGAGCGCGGAGCTCACCAAACCGATCTGCACCGTGGTCACACCTTTCACCGGACGGGGACGGCCACAGCGTAATCGAGCCACGCAGTAGGCCGGACGGGGGTTCCTCGAGTCGGGTGGTTAACACCCGGCCCCGCGCGGTCGATGGGTGGAGCACACGACTCGACCTTGCCGCGCACCAGAACAGTGGGGAACCCGTCACCATGGGAGCACGACAGGTCAAGCATTCGGCATCGCGCACCTGGATCGGCGGGTTGGCCCTCCTCGGCCTGATCGTCCCGCTCGCGGCGGGAGTCAGCATCACCGCGGCCTCCCCGGCGCGGGCGGTGGCGGGCACGCAGACGGACCCCGGGTTCCTGACGGAGGTCGGTCCGAACGGCACCGCCAATGGACCGTTCGCCGTGACCCCGCTGAACCCTCCGGGCCAGCCGGCGTTGACGATGGCGGCCGGGGGGATGTGGTCCACCCCCGCGTACGGCGACGTGACCGGTGACGGGATCCCGGAGATCATCGTCGGCGGTGGGCTGAGCAGCCTCCTGCGGGTGTACGACATCACGGGCCACCTGGTCGTGCCCGCGGTCGACGTCGGCGGGGTGAACCTGGTCAAGAAGAGCGGCGGCATCAACGCCTCGCCGGCGCTGATCGACGTGAACCTCGACGGCGTGCTCGACGTCGTCATCGCGACGACCTCCAACCGGATCGCGAGCTACTCGTTCAAGAACGGCGTCACCACGCGGCTCATGGTCCGCCAGGACGCCGCGATCGTGCCGAACGGCCCCAACGGGATGATCGCGACGCCCGCCCTCGGCTACCTCAACTCCGACGCGACCCCCGACATGGTGACCGGCAGCTGGGGCCAGGCGCTGAACGCCAACTCCACGCTCACCGGCAACGTGGTCACCGGCTGGCCCAAGTGGCTCAAGGACACCATCTGGTCCTCGCCCGCGATCGGGGACATCGACGACGACGGCGCGAAGGACGTCGTCGTCGGCGGCGACTGCGCCGGGAACGACATCGGTACCCAGCCGTGCGGCAACGTCGGCGGCGGGTACGTGTGGGCGTACAACCGGAACGGCAGCGAGAAGTGGCACTACTTCCTCCAGGGCCAGGTCGTATGGTCCTCACCCGCGCTGGCCGACCTCAACGGCGACGGCGCCCAGGACGTCGTCGTCGGCAGCGGCGGGTACTTCCCGGAGCCCGGCGGCCGCGTGATCACCGCGCTGAACGGGAAGACCGGCAAGGTGCTGTGGCAGGCCGCGACGCCGGCGCGCGTGACCGGCTCGCCCTCGCTCGGGGACGTCACCGGTGACGGGAAGCCCGACGTCTTCATCGTCACCTACGGGGGGTGGCTGATGGGGTACAACGGCGCTACCGGTGCGCGGCTGTGGAACTCGTACAAGTGCATCACCGACAGCGAGGTCTGCGGCAACGTGGGAATCGGCACGCTGACCGGGGTCGCACTCGCGGACCTCGACAACGACGGCCACCTCGAGGCGGTGACCCAGGGCGAGGGGCGGCTGCGGGTGTACGACGCGCGCACCGGAGACCTGAAGTTCGCGAAGCATTCGGCGTACTCCGGCACCATCTACGCGCCGGGCAACACTCCGACGATCGTCCAGGTGAACGGCAGGTCCTGGGTGATCGAACAGGTCAGGGGAAAGAGTCAGGCCGGTGACGCGCAGCTCGTGGTGACCGTGTGGAAGACGAACACGGCCCTCGGACGAGCCCCGTGGCCGACGTTCAAGGGCAACTTCAAGCGCACCGGCGCGGCGGCGGTGCCCGGGGTGAGTGTCCCGGCCAGCCAGGCCTTCGTGCGCTCGATGTATCGGGACTTCCTGAACCGCGAGGCCACGGCGCCCGAGCTGGCGTTGCGGACCACGCAGCTCACCGAGCGCATGCTGACCCGGCGCGAGATGACCTCGGAGCTGTCCCGGTCGGACGAGTGGATCTCGACGGTGATCACGCAGTTCTATCTCGATACCCTCGGCCGGACACCGGACGCCGGGGGGCTGGCCGGGTGGGTCGATGCCGCCCGGTCCGGGATGCCCATCGCGCGGATCGCCGCGGCGTTCTACGCCTCCTCGGAGTACTTCACGGCGACGGGCCACAGCAACTACACGACGTGGGTGAACGACCTGTACCTCAAGCTGCTCAACCGGACCCCCGACGCCGGCGGCGTGTCGGGCTGGGTGGGCGCACTGAACGGCGGGATGTCCCGGCTCACGGTGGCGTACGCGATGTACCAGTCGAACGAGATGCTGCACGTGCGGGTCGACGCGCTGTACCAGGACCTGCTGAACCGCCCGGCCGATGCGGGTTCGGAGACCTGGATCCCGTTCGTCAAGTCCGCAGGGGACCTGGTCCTGGCGGCGTCCCTGGTGGCCTCGGCCGAGTACTACTCCAAGGCGACCTTCTGACCACTGTCTTTCCCGCAACGTCCGAGCGTTGACGTCCTATAGGACGTCAACGCTCGGACGTTGCGGGTTGCGGG
>NZ_DATCNW010000416.1:0-4598 GCF_036565025.1 Pengzhenrongella sp. | reverse complement strand
CCGCGACGAGCCCGTCGCGGATGACCGTGGCGTCGGCGTCGCTCGGCTCGTCCGTCACTCCGGCGCGTTCGAGCGCGTACCCGTAGTCCGACGCGATGCGGTCGCGTTCACGCTCGACCCGCTCGGCCTCGCCCACGAGCGCGGCCGCCTCCTCGCGTTCCTTGCGGGCCAGGGTGCGCTCACGGTCGCCCTGCTCCTCGCGGGTCAGCTCAGGGCCGTCCGCGCGCACCTGGACCACCCGCGCCGCGGCCGCGTCAGCGACGAACTCGGGGTCACCGGTCCGGCCGGCGTAGGTGTTCAGGTCCCACCCGTACGCGTCACGGTAGGCGGCGTTGATGGCCTCAGCCTTCGGCCCGAACCGGGCACTGTCGAGCTCGGCCCACTCCTGGGCGCCCCTCCACGCCTGCGCGATCTGCGCCGGCTCAGCCGCCCGCATCCACTGCGGGTCGGATGCCTGGGCGTAAAACCGGTCCGCGACCAACCCCTGCGCGTCGAACCGGCGCTGCGCGTCCTCGCTCTGCTGGGCCAACTGCTGGGCACGGCGCTGCGCCTGGTCCTGAGCCGAGCGGATCAGCGTCTCCCCTGCCCGCATCAGCGACGTCGCCGCCATCGTCGACACCCCCTGGATGTCCTCCACTACCTCATCGTCGCCTGGCATCGCTGCCTCCGTCTCGTGTATGGGTCGTGACCCGACCCGGGGTGAGAGTGGGCGGCAACAGGTCCCCGGTCGCCGCGGGCGACGGTCCGGCGACCTGTCCAGCGGGCGCCTGGCCCGCCTGCGCAAGACGGCGGGCGACCATCGCCGGGTGGCTTGCGTGCGTCTCGTCGGCGTACCCGAGCAGCTGCACGCGCTCGAGGCGCTCGACGACGTTGGTGTGCACCGCGCGGGCCTCGCGCAGGTTCCCGGTCGCCGTGTGGTGGTCACGGATCGCGGCCGCCGTGGCGAGCACCTGGTGCATGAGCGCGCTCACCGCGACGGCGCCCTTGCCGTTGTTCTTCAGCTGCGCGAACAGCAGCGCGGTACCCATCGCGCTGGCCTCGGCCCGCGGCTTGGGGGTGTGCCCCTTGCGGTGCATCTGCGCCGACCGGGCGACCGCCCGCGCCGCGGCGTTGAGCTCGTCGCGGGCGTCCGGGTCGGCCTTCGCCCATGCGCTCAGCGCACCGGAGACCTCCTGCGCAGCATTCGCCCACGCGGCCTGGTCACCCGCCGGCACCCGCGCCAACGCGTCGTGCATCTCCCCGAGGTTCGACGTCGCCGCCGCCACGATGCCGGGCTTGAGTCCGCGCGTCTCGCGCCCACCGCGGTTCACCACGCCCTGGCCCCGGAAAGCCGCCTGCCACTCCGCCGCGGCGGCCGCGGATTGCTCCACCGTCGGCTGCTCCCACGCTTCACGCAGACGCGGCAACGACAGGTCCTTGCCCAGGCGCCCGCCGCCGTAGAACACCCACTTGGGCGTGTACTCCCCCGGCTTGCACGCGACCGAGTACCCCGCCACGACGTCGGTCGTTCCCTGGGCGAAGAACGGCTTGATGACCGCCCCGGACTCCCGAACGCGCCGGATCCACTCGGCCTCGCTCGTCGAGGCGACCGCCGCAGCGCGCACCCGCAACGCTAGGTCCTGCGGCGCCGTCAGCGCCGAACCCACCCGCTCGGCCGCGGCGCGCTCAGCGGGCTTCACGCCGAGCTCCGACGTCCCGAACGCCCGGCCGGTGACCTCCACCAGGCCGTACTTGCGCTCCAGGGTGCGCGCGACCTTCTGCGCCGTCACGAAGTCGCGGTGGCGGCCCTCCCACTTGGTGCCGTCCTCGCGGACCATCGACGCCGCGATGTGGATGTGATCGTTGCCCGACGTGGACGCACCGTGGTGGATCGCGACCCACCGCGCGGGCGCCTTGCCGCCGGCCTCGGTGAAGCCCATCTCGTCCATGAAGTCCCGCGCGATCGCGTCCCACTGCTCATCGCCCAGCGGACCTTCCTCGGCCGCCACGGACAACGAGCAGTGCCACACGTCCTGCTTCTTCCAGCCCGCCACGGACATCCGTCCCGTCGCCGGGTCGAGCTCCTTCACCTGAGCCTTCATCTCCACGCCGTACACCCGACGGGGCTCGTCGAGGTACGCGGAGATCTGGTCAGCGGACTCCCGATCCAAAACCTCCGAGCCGTGCCACGCCACCACGAACGACGTCCCCGACACCACGTGCGGGGACTCGTGCTCGTTCGCCCGACCGGCACCGACGAGGTACCGCACCAGGCCGCCCATGTCGCCGCCCTTGACGACGTTCGGCATCACGGTGCGACGTCCGCATCGGTGAGGACCTCGTGCAGCCGGACACACACACGACCCAGCGCCTCGATCGCGGCCGCCGTGTCCGGCTGCCACTCGCCCGTCGCGTTCGTGGCCCGCGCGATCTGGTTGATGTTCACCCCGAGCTTGCCCAACAGCCGGCTGATCGCGAACAGCTCACCCGCGAGCTCCGCGCGCGTCCGGGCGTTGTCCGCACCACCAGAGAGCGCGGACTCCACCAGCAGCCGCGACACGCTCACATTGCGCGCCGCCGCCAACAAGCTCAGGCGCAACTCCTGCGCCTCAGAGACCTTGACCTTGTGCACGATCTGCCGCGGGGAACCCTGCACCCGCAACTGCCGGCGACCGATCAGGTGGCGGCGCGGAACACCAGCCGACTCCTCGACCATCCTCGCCACCTCCTTCCCTCAAAAGCCCAGCGCAGCGAGCCCAACGGGCAGCCTTCGACACGCACAGCGTGGCACAACGAGACGCGAAGCGCGAGGCGGTTCATGGTTAAGGGCACCTTAACCTCTAGCTTGCTCCCGCACTTTGCTCTCCGGCGGACAAATCGCCCTGCGCGGGACTGGTGTCAGCCCCGACCGATAGCCTGGACGTCATGACCACACCTGAGAGCGTCGAGAACGTCGAGAAGCAACTACGCGGAATGATCGAGTCCCGCATCGACGCCGGACGCGAGCTCGCCCGGAAGGCCGCCGACCTAGGCGCCGCCCGCACCGCCGCCGCGGCCGCCGAACGCGCCTACGCCGACGCGTTCACGGCGGCAACAACGGCAGGCTGGACAGCGCCCGAGCTGCGCAAGGCACTCAAGAGCGCAGGCCTTGAACTACCCACTGCAGCACCCGCCCGGCAGCGCTCCACCGCGCGGCGCCCTCGCGCACCTATCGCTCCTGCCGGCACCCAGGTGGACGCGCCAGCAGTTGCTCCAACAACAGACCGGCCGGACGGCGCAGCCGCAACCACCCCGCCCGCCGGCGACCCGACCTAGCGCGCGGGCTCGCCACGCCAAACCGCGTAGGTCGTCCCGTCGAACGGATCCGGTCAGCGACTCACCGTTGGTAGCCCCTCGCACCCCTGTGGACGGCCCGAGCTCCACCGCTGCGCGGCTCCACCCGACCACAGGGGCACGACGGGACCCGCACGACTCCCGCCCCCAACCGGCGCCCGCACCACCCACCACGACGGGACGACATGACCGACACCGCGACCCCACCACTCCGCTGGTTGTCAGCCACTTTCGCCGTGGGCGCGCTCGCCTTGATGACAGCGTTCGTCGGCGCGATCGCCGCGTACCTGCCGGGCATCCGCGACCCCACCAAGGACGGGGTCGTAGACCTGCTCGTCCTCGCGGTTCTCTCCCTCGCACTCCTGCCAGCGATCGTCGGCCTGACGTCGTTTCGCGACCCGTGGACACGCCAGCACCTGAGCGGTGCGTGGACCACCGGAAGGCGCGCCATCGCTCACCTCGCCGGGACCCTCATCGGTCCGCGCCGGTCGCTGCGCGCCGTGTTGATCCTCGTCGTCGTCGGCCTCGCGACTGGCGCAGCGCTGCGCGCCGGACTGTCCACGATCCCGCTACCGCCGAGCATCGCGACGGCCACCGACCCGCGCTACCTGATCTACCTCAACACGCCCCGGTGGCAGATCGCAGTGCACGCCGCACTCAACGCGCCCCTACTCGAGGAAGTCCTCTTCCGGGCACCCCTGCTCGCTCTCGCCGCCACCCTCACCGCGCGCCGAACCCGACCCGCCCACCGCAGGCTGATCCTGCTAAGCGCGAGCCTGGTCAGCGCGATCCTGTTCGCGCTCATCCACGCCGGCGCCGGTCCCGGGAACGTCGTCGCGGCGCTCATCGGCGCCGTGACCTTGACCGTCCTCGCGCTCTACACGCGGTCGCTGATCCCCGGTATCGCAGCGCACGCCATGTACGACGTCTTCACGTTCACGCTCTGACCCCGCACAGACGGTCACCCGATCTCCCCGCCGGTCACCGCTCTGGGGGTGGACACCAGACGAGAAGACGCGGCAACGGGCCCGACCTGCACGAAGCCCCCACCCCAGGGGCCCCGTCCGGCCGTAGCCGTCCTGCCGGTGACAGCGGCTCCCCTAGCCTTGGTGGCTGTGACGAGCCGCGTACGCGACATACCAGCTGGCGAGCTGACCCCCGAACAGGTAGCGATCCTGGTCCGGGAACTCACCGCGATACACCAGCAACTCACCGCGGTGATCGACATGATGGGCCGCTACGCCGACGCCGGCGGCCGGGACTGGGAAACGTGGGAACGCCTGCTC
>NZ_DATCNW010000415.1:0-4020 GCF_036565025.1 Pengzhenrongella sp. | reverse complement strand
CCAAGTGACCCTGGCGCAGGCGCTTTCTCGACCTGCCGGCACTCCCGCCACCCGGGCGCCCCGTGCGCCCGGGCGCCGGCCCCGGCTGACCAAACGGCGCAAGCAAGAGGCGCGACTGTTCTACCTGTTCATCTCGCCGTGGATCATCGGGTTCCTGGTCTTCTTGTTCGGGCCGATGGTTGCCTCGATCTACTTCTCCCTGACGGACTGGGACTCGTTCACGGCGCCTGCGTTCGTCGGTCTGGCCAACTACATCAAGTTGCTCACCGACGACCCGATCTTCTGGAAGTCGCTGGGGAACACGTTCTACTTCGCGGTGGTCTCGGTCCCGCTCAGCATGGGCATCGGGCTGTGGCTGGCCAACCTGCTGAACAAGCGGGTCCGGTTCCGTAAGCTCTTCCGGACCGTGATCTACCTGCCGACCCTGGTGCCGATCGTCGCGACCGCACTGGTCTTCAAGATGGTCCTGGCACCGACCACCGGGCCGCTCAACAAGTTTCTCGCCCTGTTCGGGATCACCGGGCCGGCGTGGTTGCTCGATGCGAACTCGGTCAAGCCCGCGATCATCCTGCTGTCCGTGTGGGGCGCGGGCGGGGCGACGGTCCTGCTCCTCGCCGCGATGAAGGGGATCCCGACGGAGTTCTACGAGGCTGCGGAGATCGACGGCGCGGGGCCGATCCGACAGTTCTGGAGCATCACGTTCCCGCAGGTCACGCCCATCATCTTCTTCAACCTCATCATGGGGCTGATCGGCTCGTTCCAGGTCTTCGCCCAGGTATACATCCTCACCCAGGGAGGGCCGAACAACGCAAGCCAGATGATCGTGCCGCTGCTGTTCCAGGAGGCATTCTCCTTCTACCACATGGGGTATGCCTCGGCGATCTCCTGGCTGCTCTTCGTGGTGATCCTCGGATGCACCCTGATCGCCTTCAGGACAAGTCGCAAATGGGTCTTCTACGAGCACGAGGTGAACCGCTGATGGCACTGACCACTCTCGCGCCGCCTGACGCGAGCCCCGTCCCGGCAACGCCGACCGCGAAGAGCGGTCATCATGCCCGCACGCTGCGGGCGTTCCGGGCCACCCCTGCTACCTACGCGACGCTGATCGTCGTCTCGTCGATTCTGTTCGTGCCGTTCATCCTGCTCGTCTCGATCGCGTTGTCGAGCGACGCGACCGTGAACCAGAACGCGTTCACGATCTTCCCCAGGGAGTTCCACTTCGAGAACTTCGTGCGGGTGTTCACCACGGATCTGCCGATGGGCCGGTTCCTGCTGAACTCCGTCATCATCGCGACGCTCTCCGCAGTCGGGCAGGTGCTGTCGAGCTCGCTGGTCGGCTATGCCTTCGCGCGGATGCGCGCGCCCGGGAAGAACGCGGTGTTCATGGTCGTGCTCGCGACCATGATGATCCCCGCCCAGATCACGATGATCCCCCAGTTCATCATGTTCAAGGAGTTGGGATGGGTGAACACGTTCCTGCCGCTGATCATCCCGAACTTCTTCTCCAACGCCTTCAACATCTTTCTCATCCGGCAGTTCGTCAGCCGGCTGTCCGGGGAGATCGACGAGGCGGGGATGATCGACGGGCTGGGATTCTTCGGCATCTTCCGCCGGATCACCCTGCCGATGATGTTCCCGGTGCTGATCGCCATCGGGATCTTCACCCTGACCGCCGCCTGGGGCGACTTCATGGGTCCGCTCATCTACCTCAGCGACGAGGCCAAGATGCCGCTCGCGCTCGGCGTGCAGTACATCACCAGCACCGGGCAGGCGCTCCAGGCCCCGCCATGGAATCTGGTCATGGTCGGCTCGATCCTGCTCACGCTGCCGATGATCGTCATCTACTACCTCGGCCAGAAGTACCTGTACGAGATGAACATCTCCGGCGGAAGCGCGGGAGTGAAGTGACCCTGCCGATCACCCGTCCCCACCGGCAGGCGTCCGGCGATCCGTCGGATGCCCTGTCTGGCGACCTGATCGGGACCTCGCACGTCCTGCTCTGCGCATCGCTGTTCTACTTCCGGCTGCCGCGCGCACAGTGGCGGGCGCGCCTGGCGCAGGTCGCCGAATCCGGGTACACCTGCGTCGATGTCTACCTGCCGTGGAACTTCCACGAGCTCGCTCCCGGTGAGTGGGACTTCTCCGGGGAGCGGGACGTCGCGGCGTTCCTCGACCTGGCCCGCGACGCCGGCCTGCACGTCATCGCGCGGCCCGGCCCCTACATCTGCTCCGAATGGGACGGTGGCGCGCTGCCCGCCTGGCTCACGCTCGATCCCGAGCTGCGGGTCCGGCAGAACGAACCGCGCTACCTCGCGCAGGTCGAGCGCTGGTTCGACCGGATCCTGCCGATCCTGGCCGCGCGTCAGGTGGACCCGGGCGGCACGCCGTCGGCGGGCTCGATCATCGCCGTCCAGCTCGAGAACGAGCTCGACTTCTTCGACTGCCACGACCGGACCGGCTACCTCAGCGCGCTGCGCGACCTGGCACGCGCGGGCGGCATCCGGGTGCCGCTCATCGCATGCGCCGGGCAGGGCGACCTGGCCGGGGCCACCGGGGACGTCGACGACGTCCTGGTGGCCTGCAACTTCTACCCCGACGACGCCTCGCCGGCGATCGAGGCCGAGGTCCGTCGCTACGCCGACGTGCTCGCCGAACGCGGGCTCCCGCTGCTCATCACCGAGACGAACCGGGCGCACCGCACGCTGCGCCGCATGTTCGCGAGCGGTGCGCGGCTCATCGCTCCCTACCTGCAGTCGTCCGGCTGGAACTTCGGCCTGACGCCGTCGGCGGGCAACTGGGGAGACCCCGGCAGCTTCATGAGCCACGCCTACGACTTCGGCGGCTACGTCTCGGCGACCGGGCAGCCGCGGCGCGAGTACGCCGAGGCCCGGCTGTTCGCCCGGGTCATCGCCGCGCTCGGCGACAAGCTCGCGACGTCGGGCACCACGGCCGACCTCGCGGCGGGCCTGGCGACCGATTTTCCGAGCGCAGGGTCACCCTCCGCGCTCAACCTCACCGGCGGCGGTCAGCTGATCGCCGTGCCCAACCTCGGCGCCGACGACGGCGTCGCACACCTCACCCTCGCGACCGGCGCCGTCCAGGTGGCGGTGCCGGCCGGGCAGTGCCCCCTGCTGCTTGTGGGCGTGCCGCTCGCGGGCTGGGGCTTTCCGGGCACGCTCGAGCTCGCCTCCGCGGATCTGGTCGGGGCGCGGCAGGACTGCGCGGGCCTCGTGCTCGAGCTGGCCTCCGACGTGCCCGTCACCGTGGTCTTCTCCGGCCTCGGCGACCTCGACGTCGAAGGGGTCGGGGACGTGCGCGTGGCGCGCAGCGTCACCGCCGTGCGGCTCGACGTCGCCGGGCCGTGGGAGCCGGCGCCGTCGGCCGTGCTGAGCACCACCGCCGGCCGGATCGTCGTGCAGGTCGTGGGCCGGCGCGCTTCGGCGACGGGCCCGACCGACGAGCCCGGGCCGACCCGCCCGGCGCTGCCGGTCGCCGCCGTGCGGGTCACCCCGGCGACCGATCTGTACCCGCGCACCGGCCTGACCGCCCCGGCGGACCTGCCCCCGGCGCTCGAGGCCCGCGGCGTGTACCGCGGACGCGGCCGGTACCTCGCGAGCCTGGACGCGACCGGGGTGGACGCCCTGGTGATCGCCGGTGCGAGCGACATCGTCGAGGTGTCCGTCGACGGCGTCGAGCTCGCGACGATCGCCCGGTTCGGCGCCACCGACCTGATCGACGTGTCCGCGTGCACCGGCCGGGTGGACCTGGCCGCGACCGTGGAGATCTGGGGTCATTCGAACTTCGACGACTCGCGCCTGCCCGCCCTCCGGCTCGGGTCGTTGCGGGGCCTCGGACGGGTGTGGACCCTCGAGTCGCGGGTCGACGTCACCTCGCGGTGGACGGTGGGCGGCGTCGCGCAGTGGGCGGGCCGCGCACCCGCGCCGGAGCGCTCGTTCGGTGGCTGGAGCAGCACCCGCGGCGGCGCCGCGATCACCTACCGTCGGGAGGTGAGCGCAGCGA
>NZ_DATCNW010000414.1:0-19936 GCF_036565025.1 Pengzhenrongella sp. | reverse complement strand
AGCTCGAGTTCCGACCCGCCGGGTAGGGGACCAGGGCGTTCCCGCGGAAACGCCCCGCAGCCAACCCGGTGCCGGATGGCCTGCCGCACGAGTGTTTAGGGTGTGGCGGTGACCTTCCTGAACGCAGTGACCCTGGTCGGCGACCTGGTAACGCTCGAGCCGCTGTCCCTCGACCACCACGACGGCTTGGCCGACGCGGCCCGCGACGGCGACCTGTGGGACCTCTGGTACACGTCCGTCCCGCGACCGGAGGCGATGCGCGCCGAGATCGAGCGCCGTCTCGCCCTCGCGGCCGCCGGCACGATGGCGCCGTTCACGGCCCGGCGCAACGACACCGGCCGGATCATCGGGATGACCACCTACATGAACGTCGACGCGAAGAACCGCCGCGTCGAGATCGGCTCGACCTGGAACGCCCGGTCCGCCCAGCGCACCGGCACCAACACGGAGAGCAAGCTGCTGCTCCTGACCCACGCGTTCGTCGAGCTGGACTGCATCGCGGTCGAGTTCCGGACGCACTGGATGAACCTTCAGTCGCGCGCCGCGATCGCGAACCTGGGCGCCAAGCAGGACGGCGTCCTGCGCAACGACAGCGTCATGCCCGACGGCTCCCTGCGCGACACCGTCGTCTTCTCGATCATCGCGTCGGAGTGGGCGTCCGTCCGCAACGAGCTGACCCGCCGCCTGGCCGCCCACCGCCCCACCTGAGCCAGCGGACTCCCCGGCTCCCCAGCTCCCCGGCTCCCTGTGAGCGTCGAGTTCGCCGTTTCGACGCGACTTCGCCGGTTGAAAACGGCGAACTCGACCTCGGACCGACGAACTCGAGCCCGACGCCGAGTCGATCTGAGTCGCGAGGGCTCGTTGGTGGCCGACCGACTGGACTACGCGCGTGCGTCCTGCGCCGCTAGGCGGTCGGCCCGGCGCTGCTGATGACGCGGCCACCAGAGCTGGGCGGCGCTCATCACGACGAGATACGCGGCGGCGGCCGCCCACCACCAGGGCGACGACGTCGCCGCGAGGTAGATGTAGAACGCGAACAGCACGCCGAACGTGATCAGCCCCCGTCGTCGATCTCCCGCCATCCTGCCCGCAGCCGTAAGACCCGAGACGACGGACCTGACCCACACCTGACCGTTCTGCCGAGAAATCGTCACCCGGTCATCCTCCCCCACCCGCGTTCTGCAAAGTTCCCCGCGTTCTGCGAACTCAAGGAGTTCGCGGAACCTCGGTTTGTTCGCAGAAGCGCGTGGGTCAGCCGGCATCGGCGTCGGCGTCGGCGGTGAGGAGCGTTAGGCGGCGGCGCAGGTGGCCGGGCATCCAGAGCTCGGCGGCCAAGAGCCCGACGAAGAGGACGACGAAGGCCCACCACCACGGCGAGGACGTCAATGCGAAGGGTATGTAGATCACGGTGACCGCCCCGCCCGCGATCAGCCTGAGCCCCCGACGGTGATCCAGAATGTCGAGCTCGGAGTCGGCGAGTCGCGCGGCAGCGTGCCGGATCTCCCGGTCGAGCGGCGCGGGCCCCCGGCGGGACGCTCGGCGAGCGACCAGGAGGTCGACGTTCGACAGATCGCCGGCCACCACCGCGAACCCGCGCTGTCGACGTGCCGACATCGGTCCCGTGATCGCACCGATGACGACACCCATGCCAAGACCGAGGACGACTTTCCGGAACGGGTGCTCGCTCGCGGGGTCGTCGATCCAGCCGAAAGTTGTGAACATCCCGGCACTCAGGAGGCAGTTGATCAGCGACCACACCCACCGGGGAGCGATCTGCAGATACGCGCGAACCGCGGTGCTACGCATCGGCGTCGGCCGTCAATAGGTCGATCCGGCGTCGCAGGCGGCGTGGCCACCACAGCTGCATCACGAACATCGCGCCGAAGAACGCGACGGCCGCCCACCACAGCGGCGTGGTCGTCACAGCCTGGAAGGCGTAGGCCACGATCGCCACGCCAAAGGTGGTCAGCGTGAACGTCCGCATGCGCGCCAGGCTGTCCAGCTGCTTGCCGGCGATCCGTGCCGCCGCGAGCCGGATCTGCTGATCAGACGGCACCGGGCCGCGCGTTGCCGCTCGGGCAGCCGTCCGTCGCTCGCCGCTCGAGAGCCCACCCGCCGCGACCGAGAGCTGACGCCTCTGCCGGTAGATGAACGGCCCCATGAACGCGCCGTAGAGCGCCCCTCCGATCACCCCACCGACGACTGACGCAGCCCAGCTCCCGGAGATGAACAGTCGGCCGAGCACCGTCATCGACGCCCCGAAAGAGAAGCCCATGATCAGGATCCACGCCCACCGTGGAGCGTTCTGCAGATAGTCGCGCATCGCCGCCATTCTCTCCCGCCCGGTTCCTCGAAAAACTCAGCGTCAGTCGCCAGGTGGCGCGCCGACGTCGGCCGTGAGGAGATCGATGCGACGCTGCAGGTGACCGGGCATCCACAGCTGGCCGGCGAGGAAGCCGACGAAGATCACGGCAAAGGTCCACCACCACGGCGATGACGTCGCGGCAAGAAATACGTAGAGCACGATGAAACCGCCGAGACTGATCAGGCTCAGCCTCCGACGTCGCACCATGTCGTTCAGCTGGTGGATGGCAATTCGTGCGGCAGCACGCCGGATCTCGGGATCCTGGGGAGCCGGCCCGCGCGATGCGGCGCTGGTGGCGGCCCGCTGGTCACCCGCGGACAGGTCGCCGACGACGCCCGACAGCACTCGCCGCTGCTTGACGGCGAACCATCCCGCGACACCGCCGAGGAACGCTCCCATGATCACGCAAATGAGGACCACCCGGACCGGGTCGCTCCCCGGGTGGTTGTGCAGCAGATAGACCGTCATCCCCGCCGCGAACACCAGCCCAGAAACAACAGAAAGCACCCAGACCTGACCGTCCCGCCGATTGCGCACGCCGCAATTCTCCCCCACCGGTTCAGCGAAGTTGACCGCGTTCTGCGACGTTACGCCCGTTCCGCAAACTCAGAGACTTCGCAGAACGCGGGTTTCTTTGCAGAACCGGGCGGGGCGGCTTGGCGGCTCAGGCGACCTGGGGCATGACCTCGCGGGCTACCAGGGCTAGGTGGTCGAGGTCCTTCAGGTCCAGGACCTGCAGGTACACCCGCGAGGCGCCGGCGTCGGCCAGCTCGCCCAGTGTGTCGACGACCTCGGAGACCGTCCCGGCGACCCCGTTGGCGCGCAGCTCGGCGGGGTCCCGGCCGATCGCCTCAGCCCGCCGCGCGACCTCGGCGTCGTCGGCCCCCGCGCACAGCACCAGGGCGACGGAGTACACGAGGTCGTCGGGGTCCCGGCCCACGTCGTCGCAGGCGGCGCGCACGGTCTTGAACCGGGTCGCGACCTCGTCCCGGCGCGGGAAGGAGGTGTTGTACTCCGCCGCGAACCGGGCCGCGAGCGCGGGCGTGCGACGCGGCCCGTTGCCGCCCACGATGATCGGCACGCCCGCCCGGGACGGGTCGCGCGGCGAGGCCTGCACGGGCTTGGGCAGCGCCGGGGAGTCGGTGAGCGTGTAGTGCGTCCCCGCATGGTTGAACCGCTCCCCCACCGGCGTGCCCCACAGCCCGCTGACGATCTCGAGCTGCTCGGTGAGCAGCCCGAACCGCTTCTCCGGGAACGGGATCCCGTACGCGGCGTGCTCCGCGGCGAACCAGCCGGCGCCCAGGCCCAGCTCGACCCGCCCGCCGGACATCTGGTCGACCTGCGCGACCTGGACCGCCAGGATCCCCGGGTGCCGGAACGTCGCGGAGGTCACGAGCGTGCCGAGGCGGATCCGGCTGGTCTCGCGCGCGAGCCCCGCGAGCGTGGTCCACGCGTCGGTCGGGCCCGGCAGCGGGTCGCCGTCACCCATGCGCAGATAGTGGTCGGAACGGAAGAAGGCGTCGAACCCGAGCCTCTCGGCGGCCTGGGCGACAGCGAGCAGGTCGTCGTAGCTCGCGCCCTGCTGCGGCTCGGTGAAGATGCGGAGGTCCATGCCGCCAGTTTTTCACGGCGCGCGGCGGCCCTGGCAGAGTGGCCGCATGACCGTGCAGACCGAACCGGACCTGACCACCGCGCTCGACGTGCTCGACTGGCGCCGGCGCACCGCAGAGAACTATCGCGAGGTGCGCCGGATCGCGGCCACCGACCCGTCCGCGGCGCACGGCGTGTGGGTCCAGAGCCGGGACGAGTTGTTCGCCGACCATCCCGCCTCGCCGCTGCTGGCGGCCGACCGCGCCGACTTCGCCGGCCTCGCGGTCGCGCCCTACGACCCCGCCTTCCGGTTCGAGGTCGAGGTCGAGGTGCAGCCCGCGGCCCCTGTCTCGTTCGAGTCGACGACCGGGACGGACGGCCTGGTCCGATTCACCCGGGTCGGACGCGTGCAGCTGGGCGACCTCGGCTCGCTCGACGTCTGGCTGCTGCGGTCCTACGCCGGCGGGTTCTTCGTCCCGGTCAAGGACGCGCTCGCGGGGCCCGACGGCGGGACCTACGGCGGGGGCCGGTACCTGCTCGACACCATCAAGGGTGCCGATCTCGGCGCGCCGCGGCCAGGAGTGCTCGTGCTGGACCTGAACTTCGCCTACAACCCGTCGTGCGCGTACGACCCGGACTGGGCGTGCCCGCTGGCGCCGGCCGGGAACGTGCTTGCCGCCGAGGTCCCGGTCGGCGAACGATATGTGGACCTCTCCGCCCGTTCCGCTAACCGTCACTAAGCAGGACAATTGCCGCATGACCACATCCCGTGCGGGCAGCGCGATCACGGCGATGTGGGCCAGGGACAATCCCGTGAGTTCGAGCGACGACGACCAGGGCCGCGGGTTCGCGCCGGCGGCGCCCGACCGGCTGGCCGCGTACGCGGAGGCGGGTGAACTGCGCGAGGTCTACCTCGCCGCGCCCTGGCCGGTGCACGAGGGCCCGTGGGCACGGTGGTTCGGGGAGGCCTGCGAGGCGCTGCACGGTGTCGGGGTCGAGCTCAGCGTCCTGGGGGGCGACGCGGCCTGGTTGCAGCAGCCGGCGCTCGTCGCGCAGTGGCTCGCGGACGCCCGCGCGGCCGGAGAGTTCGACCGCGTGCACCTCGAGGTCGAGCCCTGGCAAGTGCCGGGCTGGTCCGGCGACAAGTCGGGCGCGATGCGCGGCTACCTGACCGTGCTCGACGTCGCCCGATCCGCCGCCGGACCGCTCCCCGTGGACGTGACGGCGCCGTGGTGGCTCGCGCACGAGCCGTTCACCGACGACGGCGACGCGGCGCACCCCGCGCAGAGCGCCGTCGAGCCCGCCGGGACGACGATGCTCGACGCCCTGCTCGCCGGGGCGGACCGGGTGTCGATCCTTGCGCACGCCAACCACGCCGACGGGCCGCGCGGGATCCTGACTCTCGCCGACCATGCGGTCGGCGCGGCCGTCGCCGCCGGTCGCCCGTTCACGATCGGGGTGGAGACCGCCACGCCGACGGGCACCGCGGACGCGAAGCTCACGTTCTTCGACGAGGGCCCGGTAGCGCTGTTGCGGGAGGCCGCCGTCGTGCACCACGCCCTGACGGACCGGCCCGGCTACCTCGGCGTCGCGGTCGCGGACCACCGCGGCTGGCGGCGCCTGCTCGGCGTGTGACGACGGCACCGGGCTCTCGACGATGGCACCCGGCTCGGTCCAGGGGCTCCAGGTCGTGGTCACCGACATCGAAGCCGCACACGCGGAGCTCGCCGGGCGCGGCGTCGAGGTCAGCGACATCCAGGACTTCAGCTGGGGCTCGTTCGTGTTCTTCAGCGACCCGGACGGCAACGGCTGGGCCGTCCAGCAGACCACCCCGCGCCCGGAGTCCGCGCGGAACTGAGCCTTCAGTAGCTGAAGGCCGCGAGCCGTTCGCGCAGGTCGGTGGACATCCGGCTGAACTCGTCGACCGAGGCGCCCATCTGGGCCAGCACCGCGCTCGCGCTGGCCGCGCCCGAGGCGACCCCGGTGATGTTGGTCGCGATCTCCCCGGAACCGGCGGCCGCGCTCAGGCGTGCGGCTTGAGGCGCACGAAGGCGCGGGAACTGCGGTCCGAGTCGGTGACCTGCCAGGTGACGAGATCGACCGCTCCGGCCACGCGTAGCAACGGCAGGTCGACGTGGTCGCCGACGCGCGGCACGGCGGCGGTGATGGTCTCGTGGATCAGCGTTCCGGCGAGATCGACGAACGCGACGTTGTAGTCCCCAGCTCCCATGGTGCTAGCCAGCCACAACCCCCGAAACGGCCCAGAAACCCAGCGGATGAGACCACTATTGAGAGCACCTCTCTGGGCACGCGCGCGGCAACCTGGCGGGTGTAGGGCGGCTGATGGCGGCGTCGTTGCCGCACTTTTCTCGGGTACGGCTGTGGGCTCAGTCGCGCGCGGGGCGGCCCGCCGATCCGCGCGCCCTCTCCTCACTGCAAGAAAGCATCACGAACACAGATAGCGGGCGGGCGATGTAGGCATACCCGGAGGCGTGTTCGACGGCGGCCACGTTGCGCCAGTTGAGACCGCGTTTTGAGACCACGCACAAGTCAGCCCCTCCCCGGCGAACCGGGGAGGGGCTGACGTGCGTTCGATATGGCGGTGGCGGTGGGATTTGAACCCACGGTGGAGTCTCCCCCACACACGCTTTCGAGGTCTCGGCGGCGGAGTCCACGAGCGTCCGCGGCACGCGGTTGCGCATGGACTACCCCGCGAGCGAACCCCGCCGAACGGCTCGGAACCCTCACGGATGAGACCACTATTGAGACCGACGGCGTCGGTGCGCCTAGCACCGGGAGCGATGACCGGTGGGTCCGGCGTCCATCACAAAGAGGGGCTACGGATAATGGCAGCCATGTGGACCATCGAAGACTCACGGCGGCTGGCCGAGGAGTACGTATCCGGCATGGGGCGCCGTTGGGACCACCTGAGCCGTGTCGGGCGAACTGCGGAGGAGTTGGCCGAGCGGTCGCAGCTCGTGACTGAGACGGTCGTGTGCGCGGCGTGGCTGCACGATGTCGGGTACGCACCGGGCATCGCCAGCAGCGGCTTCCACCCGCTCGACGGTGCCACGTTCTTGTCCAAACTGCGTGCTCCGAACGAGATCGTGGACCTGGTCGCCTTCCACACTGGTGCGCTCTACGAGGCCGAAGAGCGAGGGCTTGGGGACCGTCTCGCGGCGTTCGCTCAACCGGAGGCTCACGATCTGGACTTGCTGACAATGATCGACCTCGGCACTGCGCCCGACGGGTCACCGACGCGAGACACCGACCGCATCACAGAAATCCTCAGCCGATATGAGGACGGGCACCCGGTCAATCGAGCGATCCGTCGGTCAGGCTCTGCCTTGCTCGCGTCGTCGGCGCGCGGGAAGCACGCGCTCGGGCTGGCGGATGCCTGGCCGATCCGCTCCGCTTAGCGCGCCAGGAAGCACTCGATCCACTCGCCGATTATCCGGACCACGCTCGTAGGTCCACGCCACGGGATGCCATGAATGGCACGGGGTCGACCGGTGTGGAACGGTCATGGATCTCGAAGTGGAAGTGCGCTCCGGTGCCGACGCCGGACGCACCGGAAAGTGCGATGATCTGACCCGCTTGAATTGGGTCACCCGGCGTGACGAGCGCCTGAGACAGGTGCAGATAGTACGTCTCGATGCCGCCGGGATGAGTCATGGCGACGGTAAGCCCGCCACCACCCCACCAGGACACGCTCTTGACAACGCCTGCCGATGCGGCAGCGAGCGGCGTGCCGATGGCCGCCTGAAAGTCCGTTCCGGCATGAAGTCTCCAGTCGTGGAATATCGGATGTAAGCGCATACCGAACTCGGATGAGATCCGGCTCTTGAGGGGCGCCGTCCACGTCCCGGCCGCGAGGATCGTGGCGGGCACGACCGGGTGCGCGGCGCTGGCGGTGACGCTGGCGGTGAGCTGAAACGTGGCGGCACAGAAGTGGTCGATGTCGACGCCGGTCGCGCGATAGTCGGCCGCGCTGACGAGCGGGGAGCTGTCCGGGTTCGTGCCGGGGGCAGTGGCGGCGGGGGCGAGGGGGACATCTCCCGAGAGCGCCGCGACGATCCGCGTGGCCCGCGCCTCGTGTTTGGCGTACGCGCCGGGGAAGCCCGAGCGCTGCACCCGCTGGGCGGCATCGGTGATGGGTAGCGATTTCCACCCATCGACCTCCAAGAGCCCACCAGGGGACGCTTGGCCGGAACTGGCGACAAAGTGCGGGCTGGACGGACCGCCGTAGAAGGCCCGCGCGGAGTAGTCCGGGTCCTGGATCTGCGTAGGGGTACCCCATCCCTGCGAGGGCCGCTGCTGGAAGATGCCGACCGAGTCCCGGTCGCCGTGGTCCAGATTCTGAAGACCGGACTCCTGGAGGGCGACGGCGATGGCGACGACCATGCCGCGCGCGGAGACCCCTGCCGCCTTGCCCGCGCCGATGATCGCGCGAGCGTTGGCGAGCTGCGCGCCGTCGCCAGGTCCGAATCCGTCGACTGCACCCCCTGTCGGCATCGGCGGGACAGCATTGACGGGCGTGGGCCGATAGAGAGTGGAGTCGACCTGATAGCCGAGCCCACGGCAGGCGTTGCTCGCCGCCACCGTTGCGTCAGTTCCCTTGATCGTCGTCATGACGGCGCTGATGATGAGCACCCATCCGACGGCGAGGACCGCTAGACCGGCGACGATCTTGAGCCAGTTGCGCCGAAGCCACGCGATCGCTTGGGCCTTTGCCCAGGTGGCGAGTACCGCAAATGCTGCTTCCATGGCTGGTACCCCGCCGGGTCAGTTGGTCGGCTGGACGTCGGTGGCGAGCCAGGTCTGCGCGTGCAGCTCGACGAACACGCGCACGTAGGTGGATCGTGTCGGGACGTCGAACACGCCTGCTTCCTTGTTGAGGGCGACCTGGACGGGCTGTCCAGACACGGTGGCGGCGGGGATGTTTGCCGGGTCGGTGGTTTGGAGTGCGGTGTAGAACTTCGGGGTCACCAAGGGGCGCACGGCGGCGTGCCAGGCAGTTGCGGACAGGTCAGGGCGTGCCCATGCGGCGACGAACTGCGCGGCGGCCTGGGCGGCTGCTACCGAGTCATTGGTCGCGGCGGGATCGCCGCTTAGCGCGTCACTATTGCCGATCTCATCATGTGCGGCACGGGCGGGGGGCGGTGACCCGCTCGGGGTGGGCGTCGCGTTGCCAGGGGTCGAATTCGCGGTTGTGGGGCTCTCAGTGGCTCGGGCGGGTGGTCCCCCGCCGGAGCTGTTCAGTGCTCCCGCGGCATTCACGCCCAGGATGACGACCACGATCACGCCGATGAGGCGCCACGGCGACCGCAGGGGCCAGCGGATGACAGGCGCGAGCACAGCCCAGATCACGACCTGCCCCCTGCGGCAGTGGCCATCTGCCGCGTGCTGGCGCCGTGAGGGCGCCAGACGGTGAACACCGACTCGCCCTCGATGATGCTGATGTTCGCCTCGAACACGCTTTGGGGGATCGACTCGCCCTGCCGCATGATTCGCGCCGGGGCTGTGAGGTCGTCGGTCTGCGGCGTGGGACGGCGGTCAGCGTCGATGGCCGGCGCCGGGCGGTAGCCGCCGTCGTCATCGGAGGTGACGGCCGGGTGGGGGCGCAGGTCCTGGTGCACGGGGGCCGGAACTGCCTCGAGTTCGGGTCGGCGTGTGGTCGTCAGTGCGCGCCGACCGCTCCCAGGCCCGAACGTTTGCGGCGTCGAGCGCGGAGAGGTGACGTCTCGGAAGCCATGCACGAGGTCGGCGCCGCTCCGGCCCGTGCCGCCACCGATGCCCAAGAGGGGCTGGCGGGTGCCGAGGGCCGGTCGGGTGGCCGCAGATGCCGGGGCCATGTATGCGGGGCTGGTGGCGGGCGCTGGTGCGAGCGGGGCTGGTGTGTCGGCGACCGGGGCCTCCTTGGGCCGGCTCGAATCGGCCACCCCGTCGGCGACCGCTCCTCGGGTGAGCATGTATCCGGCGCCAGCACGAGCCAGGCGTCCGAGCGCACCCATCCCGGGCGCGGATTTTTTGGGGAGGAGCAACTTGAAAAGCACGATCGGCATCATGAGCGCGAGAATAAGTTTCAGTGCGTAGGGGACATCGGATCGCAGTACCGAGGAGACGAGCGCGAGATTAACGAGCGCACCCAACCAGAATAGCGGTCCCATGAATAGAATTCGCGCGAATTGTCCGACGGTAGCGAGAACCCAACCGCGTGCAACTTCAAGCATCCCGAAGACGCCGAGCGCCGGGACTAGGGGGATGAATACGCGGGTCGCGCCGTACGCGAATACGACGAACACGCCGGCGATCAACAGGAACGGCATTGTGACGAGGGTCTGGATGGTGACGCTTGTCGCGGCGTCGAAGCGGCCTTTGTTCCCGGTCAGCTGTTGGTAGGCCTGGGCGTCTTCCTGTTCCACCTTCGCTGCGGTGTCGACCCACGACGCCTGTTTTGTCTCGATGATCGTCTTGCCGGCCGTGGGGTCGTTTTCCACGGTATCGGCCTCGGACCATGTGAGGTGTGAGGCGCGAAAGAGCGCGGGGCCGTACTTGATGGCAAGTTTGCTGGTGGACGATCCGAGGGTCCCCTCCAGCCAAGACGCATAAAGGCTGTTGCGGTTGATGACGTCGATCTGGGCTGTCAGTGCTCGGCTGGCGTCGCTTGCCGGGGTTGCTGCCGGCGTCGCTGGGGTCGCTGGGGTCGCGGTCGTGGGAGTGAGTGCTGTTCCGGCCGCGCGGGCCGACGCGGTGACGGTCTCTCCGATGAGGCCGTCAATGGCCTGCGCCGACGTGACGGGATAGGACATGAGGAAGGTGGTCCCCACCAGGACGATGAGCGCCCACCCGGCCGATGTCACGGCCCCTGAAACGTCCGCGCGCGCTGCGGCGACCAGGATCATGGCGGCCACGAGGAGCAGGATCACCGTGAACCACGGGCCGTAGAACCCGTTCTTGACCGCCTCCGTGGCCTGGGTCAGTGGCTGATCGAGCGGCTTCAACCAGGTCGGATCGACCACGTTGTTGAGCATCGACTGTGTCACCGCATTTGTCGCGGCGGCACCTGCCAGCGCCACGTTGCCGAGATCGGTGGTCACGCGGTTGGTGCCCGGCAGGCACCCCTCGTCGTAGTCAACCCACTTGTAGGAGTAGCCGTAGACGTCCGAGATGGCTACGTGCGGGTCGGTGAACGGGTCGGCCGTCGGCGCGACCGTGGGCCGCACGGCGAGCTTGCCGGGGAGCCCGGATGTCGGTCGGGCCGGCTCGGGGGGCGGCGCGCAGTTCTTCATGGGGAGCACCACCCCAGCTGCGGCCTGTGCCGGGGCCGCCGACGCCCCGAGGGCCGGTCCGGCGAGGGTGAGCCCGAGCGCGACCAGGAGGGCCGCCAGGACGCGGAAACTCCGAGTCCCGGTCACACGAACACCTCTTCGTCCTCGATGGCCCGCGCCTCTTCGGCGGCCTGGACCGAGCGGCGCTTGTCCGGGTCGGAGGTGGAGTCGAGCGCGGCGAGCAGATCGGGGTGATTGGAGAAGTCCACGCGAATGCGTTCCATCCCCCCGCGCCCGCCCTCTCCTCCCATTCCGTCCTTGAAGATGAACTCGCGCGGTGTGCCTCGCTCGGTCGAGCGGCGAGACTTCATGCTCAACCGGCCGAAGACCGACTCGTATCCCACGCCGACCGGTAGACCGAGGAGTTCGCAGTTTGCGCTCTGGTCCTTTTCAGCAATCGTTTTACCCACGAACGCGGAGCCCACGTGGTTGTTGATGTTCTGGCCGAGCACACTGCTGGCATTCTGGGTGGCAATCAGGGCGCAGATGTCATGTTTGCGCGAGTCGGTCGCCACTTTCTGTACGAGCGTGGCACCTGAGCCCGTCTTGGTGATCTCGTGGACCTCGTCCAGGGCGATTCCTTTTCGCTCGTGAATGTCCGCGCGGTAGATGTTGCGCAGCGCGGACCAGGCGGCGAGGTTGAGGATCGGCCTGGACATGAGCTCGTCGTAGGACCAGTCCTCACGCGGCCGAGTCTCGTCGACCTGGGCGAGTCCCTTGAGGGAGAACACCGTCAGCCGGACGTCGTCGCTCGCCTCGCCATGGTTACCTGAGTCGGCGCTGGCGAAGAAGAGCCGGGACAGCTCGCGGTCTCTTGCCTCCTGGAGTCGCGAGTGGATCTGGTGGGGCACCACGTCCTGGGTCGGGGCGTTGCGCAAGGTCAGCAGAACCGGCTCGATGGTCGAGTGCGGGCGTGCCTCAGAGCTCGAGATCGCGTCGCGCAGGGTGCTCTGGACGTCTTCGCGTTCGGCGGTCTTGGGCGGCAGGCACCAGCGGAGCGTGTCGTAGACGAGGTCGCGCCGCTGAGCCTCGGCCGCGCTCATCGCCAGCCGCCAGGCACGGTCTGGGTCGAGCTCGTTCCGGAACCAGGACAGGTGCGGATCGGGGACCAGGGCGTAGGGGTTCAGTGCGCCCGGTTCGCTGTTGAGCAGGTTGACCGCGCGGGAGATCCCGCGGAACTCGGGCATGCGGGTGAGGGCGTCCAGGCGCCCGGACGGGTCCATGACCGTCCACGGCACGCCGCTCGCGCAGGTCTTGTAGACGATCCCGCCCATGAGGACCGTCTTGCCTCCGCCCATGACGCTGATGATCGGCACCAGGCCGGAGCCCTCGGCCACCTCCGGGCCGTACCAGGGGTCCCACGTGACCGCGCGCTCGGAGAAGCCGGACGTGTATCCCCACAGGGGCCCACGCTTGTCCCCGACCTCGGCCGTCGCGGCCGGCACCCCGGCGGAGAACTTCAGGACGGGCATCCGGCGCGTGTGCCCCGAGTTGGCCAGCGGCTCGCCGGGCACGAACTCGCGCGCCAGGCGGAACTGGTCAAACTCGCGTTCGATCTTGATTCCGGGCTTGTAGAGATTCTGGACGACCTTCGCGCGAGCCAGCGCCTCGGCCTCCGTCGGCGCCGATACGGCGATCCTGAACCAGCCTCGAAGGCGTGTGGACAGCCCGTCGAAGCCGCTGCGCATCTCGTCCTCGACCTCGCTCGCGCGTTGCGCCTGGCGGGCGAGCTGGCGCGGGGGTTCCTTGGCGTGGTCCTTCGTGTAGTGGTCCCACTGCGCCGAGATCCGGTCGGAGAGCTTGTTCATCTCCCGGGCGGTGTCCTCGGGTCGGCGCACGTCGAGCCGGAAGGACCACTCGACCGGGAATCGCAGCTTGTCGGTCTTGGCGATCCACGGCTCTTCCTTCTCGGGGATGAACATCTCTCCCATCCGACCCACGGTAAGCACGACGACGTGGCGCGTGATCGGCTGCTCACCCATGGTCGAATCGACCCGGACGGACTGGGCCAGCGGCTCCGCGCTCCAGTTCGTGGCGGCGGCGAACTCGTCGAGGTCGTCCGCGTCCCAGGCGACCTCCTCGACGCTGTCCTGGGTCGGAGCTGGGCAGCCCAGCGCGAAGGATCGGGCGAGCAAGAAGGCCATGTCGTTGCCCACGGCGGGAACTGCCTCGATGCCGGCGCCCGCCATGATGGCGTCGGTCTCGTCGAGCTTGGCCTGGAGGGCTTCCATCTCGCGGCGAGCAATGTCGGTGGAGACGCGCGAGGACCAGTCGACAACCGTTGATCTGGTGCCCAGATCGACCCCGTAGTAGACGAGCTTGTCGGCCTGCATCCGGTGGCGAAGCTGGAGCTGGTCACGCTCGAGGATCTGTTCGAAGCCCTTGGTCGGTGCCGGGGAGTTGTTCCACGCGGCCTCGGCCCAGGACGCGACGGGGTAGGGCCGGGTGGTGATCCGGCCGTAGATCGTGCGTCCGACGAGTTCCGCGATCTGCGCGGCCTGGGCGGCGATGAGAGCCTCGCCGTCCGCGACGCTGCGGAAGGACCACATCTGAGGGTCAAGGAGGTACCACGCCGTCATGCGCTTGTCGGTGAAAGTCACGTGGTTCTGCACCCGCGACAGTGCCCACCCCATCCCCGTCCCGTGCGGCTTGGGGATCTCGGGGTGCGAGGCATGGCCAGGTGCGGTCCGGTCTGCTGGGCGGGCGCCCGTGGCCTCTTCCTCGGCCGGGTCGTAGTCGATGGTGGGCTCGTCATCGGCTGCGGGGTTTCCCCGGCCGAAAATCCCCTTGAGGTCGGTGACCCGCATGTCTCTATGCCCCTGCCTTCGATGATGACCGGTTGGTGTACGACCTCCAGCGGCGCCGACCGCTGGGAAGATCGTGAGGGGCGCCGATGTGCGTGCTGCGCGCCCGAAACGCTCGCGTAGGACGGGTGCGATGCCCCTTGAGTGGGTGGCGGCGCGCAGTGAGCTCATGGCCGAGCGTCTGCACCATGACCGCGAGGGGGCGCTCCTGGGAGGTGTTGTCGACGATCCAGCCCGTCAGCCACGTAGAGCCGATGAGCAGCAGGCCGACGCTCAGCAGTGAGTAGCCGATGCCGGTCCGGGTGAGAAACGCCAGACCGAGGAAGAAGACGAATGGCCCAACCAGGATCGCGCGATAGCGAAAGCGGCCGATGTACCGGCCGGGAGGCCCCAGGTAGGTCGCGTCGACGTCGTAGATCTCATCGTCGTCAGGCAGCCGCACCGCGCGGCGCCTCAGGCCGGGGACCGGACGAGGGACACGATCCACGTCCCGATCTCGGCCCCGGCGCCAGTGGTCGCCAGGGCCAGCACGGACAGACCAAGCACGCAGCAGACCAAGATCGTGACGATCTTGGAGATGTTCCCGCTCTTGCCCGCCCAAAGAGCAGCCACGGCCGCAACGAGCAAGACAATGGGAACAACATTGTTCTGGATCCATGCGGAAATGCCGCCCGTACCGAAGCCAGCGGCGGTGTGGAGCATGGTGTCAATCACGGTGTGATCCTCCTTGTTTGCAGCGTGTAGCGCATTCCGAATTATACGCTATAAATGAGCTTGCCGGTAGATTGCGAACCGGTCTTGTTCGGGTGACACTTGTCAAGACTCACGAGATGACGACGGCCACGAACTCATCACCGCTGGGGCTGATAACCACGATGTTGCCTCTTCCGCGGTGCACTAGACCAATGTTAGGAACTCCGCGCCCGTCGGGGTCGACGCCCTCGGCTACAGCGACAACAAGACGAGCGCCCATCAACAGTAATTGGTGCACCGTCCTCACCGGTCAGACGTCTCATACGTCTGTGGCAGATCGTTTCCTCCTGTTCACCCCAAATTCGCCGTCCGTTTGCCCCGGGAGGCTCGGTGGCCCGTCGGCCGCTACCGAGGCCGGCTGATCACGGACGCTCAGCGCTGACCGCATCACAGAAGACCCAAGCCGACATGAGGACGAGAACCCGGTTGAACGAGCCGGGCGGGACTCTGAAGTCCCGCGGCGCGCGAGATCCCTCCGCCGCGCGACTTGACCCGAAATGGCGACGTAGCCGCTCTTGCCAGCGGGTGAAAGCCGATCGTTTCAGGTGGGGCGGGGTCTTGGCAGGGGCACTCTGTCGTCAAGGGTGGGACCGCCGCTTGATCCTGAGAGGGAAGAGCCATGGGCCGCAAGTTCAACGTGCCGCCTGGGTGGCCGGCAGCGGAGTCCGGTTGCACGCCGCCCGCGGGGTGGGTTCCTGACCCTTCGTGGCCCCCTGCTCCGGAAGGCTGGCAGTTCTGGACGGGGGAAGGTGGTGCGAGTCCAGCGCCCCCCAGTAGCGCTCAGGCGTTCGCTGCCCCCGGCCCCGGCCCCGCACTTGCGGCGGGGCGTCGTCGGTGGCTCGCACCGACTCTGACGGGCGTCATTGGCCTGGTCTTTGGAATCATCATCGGGAGCCTGGGCGGGTCGGGCAGTTCCGCCTCTGGCGGTGGACCGGCAGCCAGCGGCGGACCGGCGACGTCCGTGACCACGCCGAAGCCAGTCACGCGCTCCACACCGACCCCCGAACGAGTCGCTCCGCTGTTCCTGCCGTTCGGTCAGACATGGCCCTATGCGGATGGCCTCACGGTCGCGGTTATCCCGAAGGGTGTCGCGAAGGCGACGGCGTACGCCGCGGGTGCAGAAGCATCGGGCGGGGAGATGTACCTGTTCGAGGTGCAGATCATCAACGGAACCAAGGCGGCGTTCAACCCGATTCTTACGCAGGCGTCGGTCACCTACGGGGCGGGCGGGTTGCAGGCGGGCCGGGTGATCGACACTGCCAACAACCTCGAGAACTCATTCGAGGGCATGATTCTGCCCGGTCAGCAGCAGGCAGTGGTCGAGGCCTATGCGGTCCCTGCTGCCGAGATCGGTAGCGTGACAATGACGTTCACCCCGGACCTCTCGCATGCCCCGGCGATCTTCTCCGGCCCGCTGCCCTGACCCCACATGCAGCCTGGCCCGACCCAAGGCCGAATGCCGCGCTTCGGACCGTCCGCTCCTGCGCCTGGCCGACTTCGGCCATCAGGGGCCTCTTGGGGTGATTGTCACCATTCGGCGTCGCGGCGAGGCCAGTCTCTGTCAGCATGGTTTGACGCACGGCCCGGGGCAACTGGTCTTGTGGAAGCAGGGGGCACGCATGGCTGGAACATCTGGCAGGCAGTGGTACAACTCGCCGCCGAACTGGCCTGCGCCCCCAAGCCCGGAGTGGCGGCCACCGACTGGGTGGAGGCCGGACCCTGCTTGGGGCCCACCGCCGGCAGGTCACCAGTTCTGGATCAGCGACGATCCCCCAACTGGGCAGACCAGTGGTCGACCGAGGTTGAGGCGGTTACAGATCGTGGGCCTGGTCGGTCTGGTCTTGTTCGCCCTGCTGGGTCTACTAAGCGGCTTTGGCGGCTTGATCATGTTCGTGGGCCTGTACGCAATGGGTACCGGCGTGTACGCGCTGATCCGGCAGACGTGGTGGATTGGGCGGTCCACGCGGAGCGCTGCCGCGGGAGTCTTGGCTGGCGGGTTCGTTCTGCTGGTGGTCGGCGCCGCAGTCGCAGGGACTCGCCCTGAGGCCAAGCAGGTTGCTTCACCGATTGCGGGCCCGAGCGCTACGTCGGCGCCGTCGATCACCCCGACGCCCACGCCTACGCGCACGGAACCGACGCTCGCCGAGCAGGCGGCGACGTTGCCGCCGCCCGAGCTGGCACCCGACGTCAACGTCGCGAAGGTCGGCGCGACAGCCAAGCCGCAAACCGCGCTGGCAACGGCACTGCTGCTCGCAGTCAAGGGACGCGCACCCAAGACCGGGTATACCCGGGACCAGTTCGGTTCCGGGTGGACGGAAATCGACCGCAACGGCTGCGACCAGCGCAACGACGTCCTGGGACGCGATCTCACCGGTGTGACCTACAAGACGGGCACCCACGATTGCGTGGTGCTCACCGGGACCCTCGCGGACCCGTATAGCGGGAAGAGCATCAACTTCGAGCGCGGCCAGGAGACGTCGAACGCCGTTCAGATTGACCACGTCGTCGCATTGTCGGACGCGTGGCAGAAGGGCGCTCAGCAGTGGGACTCGAGCAAGCGTGTCGCGTTTGCCAACGACTTCGTGAACCTGCTCGCGGTCGACGGCCCGCTGAACATGCAGAAGGGTGACGGGGACGCCGCAACGTGGCTTCCGCCGAACAAGGCGTATCGGTGCAAGTACGTGGCCCGGCAGGTCGGGGTCAAGTTCGCCTACGGCCTGTGGGTGACCAAAGCTGAGCAGAATGCCATGGTCAGCATCCTGTCGGGATGCCCGAACCAGCCGCTGCCTGCCGGCGTCACACCGCCGCCGAAGCCCAAACCCACGCCCACACCCACGCGGACGCACGCACCCGCTCCCGCACCGGTGCCAGCGCCTCCTGCTCCAGCGCCGGCGCCTCCGGCCCCCGCTCCCGCTCCCGCTCCCGCTCCCGCTGAGGTCTACTACGCGAACTGCGCAGCCGCTCGCGCCGCAGGTGCCGCGCCCATTCACATCGGCGAACCGGGCTACGCCAAACGCCTGGACCGGGACGGGGACGGCATCGCCTGCGAATAACCCCAGGGCCAGGTCCAGGTCGGCGTCCGACGGGCACGCCCAGTTCGCTGGGAGCTCTGAGGTCAGTCCTGCGAGTGCTGCCCAGTGTCTGGGGTGTGGGATGCGTTTGCCGCTGCGGATCAACGAGCACCCCGAGGGTGACAAGCCTGTGGCGTCTTGGAGTTGACGGATAGTGACCTGACGGAGCAGTGGCAGCACATGCTCGTGGAGCACAGCTTCGGTCACGGGGCTCTGACCGCCGCCCGTGGTCCAGTCCGCTTCGTGGGCTTTGATCGCGACGAGTGACTGGTGTCGTTTGGTGCGGGCTTCGGCAGACTGGGTCGGGTCTGCCCCGGCTGCGCGGGCGGCTACTCGAGTGGTGAGGCTGGCTTCGAGCATGATCCGCGCGTGGGCGTTGCGGGTGACGGGCCAGCACGTTGGGCAGAGTTGGCGGGTCTTGTCGGACAGCAGCACCCTGCAGAAACGGCACGTGGGCATCGGTCCGGGCCCGACCGTCGAGACCGGGGTGCGCTCGGCTGACCGGGCGCCGCGGGTCTGCGCTCGGACGTTGTTGGCGCGGGTGACTGGGGTGCGTAGCTAGACCTTGCCGGGGCTGCTGCGGGCAATGGCGTGCGCGACGCTCTTGGCGACGGGGCCGATCGCGGTGGCGTAACGGGCATCGCTTCGACGAGAAGGTGCGTGAGTGGTGGGACGAGCCGGCAGGAGCCGTCGCGGGTCTCGTGGAAGTCGCCGGCGGTGAAGTGCCCAAATTTCCGTGAGGGTGTATGCGATCACTCCCGTGGTGACTTCCGGATACTTCTTGGCGAGATCGACGCTCGCCCAAGGGTCAGCAACGTCGAAATGCTCGCGAGACGTCTCGAAGCAACTTGAGCATCTGCTGGCCGTCGATCGTTGGTCGATATGCCTCGGGTATCCGACGCTGAGCACGAGGCACATTGCGCACGGCAGCGATCAGAAAGTCCAGTTCAAAGCTCGTCTGCATGCGCAGCGACCACGTAGGGACGCGCAGCGGACGCAACTGGTGCTCTTGCGTATTGGAATGTTGCGAATAGCACGGGTGGCGCCCGCCTCGACAGCCGAGCTGACACCGACCGCAGACCGCAATCGAGGACGGGACCCCGCCAGGCGTCGGGTGGTCAGCACGCCCGCCAGCCAGCCCCACCGGTTGGCCCAGTTCATGGCGCCTCCTTCGTCGGGGCCCATCGAGGCGCCCACCGGAATCTTGAATTGGCTCGTTTGCCTCAGCCATTGCCCGTTTTCTGCATAAATGGTCGAACTGTCCTCATTGTGAAATTTGCCAGCATGCCGGGTGAATTCAATTCGCCGAAGCACTTTCGCTTCTCGAACGCAATACCTCAGTCAGCTCGCGTCGCTACATTACGTTTGCCAGATGCTCGCTGTGGGTTCTTGCACTTGGTGTTGTACGGCTCATCGGGGTCGTATGGCGTCGTGCTGGCGTGCCGTCACGCGTGACGGTCAGGACCGCAGGAGCAGGCGATGGCGTCTCTTACTGGGCTTTTGGGCACCCCGAAGTCGTGGCGGCGGGGGGTTCCGCTGATCGCGGCCGGCGCAGCACTCGCCGTGGTGGTGGCCGGGGCACCGGCCGCGGCCGCACCCGCGACCTATGAGCCGACGGCGCTCGTCGTGGCTGCTCCCGTGGCGGCCCGGCAGGACGTCCTGGAGCGCCCTGATGAGTTCTCCGCGGGGGTCGCCGCCGCGGAGCTCGGACACCGGGTCGAGGTGTCCGGGCTGCGCACCGATACGACGTCGACGTTCGTGAACCCGAACGGGACGCAGGTCTTGGAGTCCTCGAACTTCGCCCGGAATATCCCCAACGCGAGCGGCGCACTGGCACCGGTGGATACCTCGGTCGTGAAGGCCGCCGACGGTTCCTTCACTGTGGGCCTGCACCCGCTGCGCCCCCGGTTCTCGTCCGCGGCCACCTCGTCCTCGCTCGCGGTCGCCACGGCGTCCGGGGACATCAGGTTCGGGCTGACCTCCCCGTCGACGACGTCGGACGCCACGACAGACGGCGAATCC
>NZ_DATCNW010000413.1:0-11833 GCF_036565025.1 Pengzhenrongella sp. | reverse complement strand
GCTTTCGCGCACCCACCGCACGTGCGTACCCGTTCGGCTACTTGGCGCCGGCGGTCTCGATGGACTTCTGCATGTCGGACAACGCCGTCTTGACGGGCTTCTCACCCTTGATTGCCGCGTACGAGTTGTCCGCGATGGCCTTGGACACGGCCGGGTAGAACGGCGTGACGGGCCGCGGGACGGCATTCTCGATGGACGTCTTCAGTACCGGCAGGTACGGGAGCTGCTTGACCAGCGCCGCGTCGGTGTAGAGAGACGACAGGACCGGAGCCAGCGAACCGATCGTCGCGAAGTTCTTCTGCTGCTGCTCGCTGGTGAGGAAGGTCAGGAAGTCCGCGGCGGTCGCCTTGTGCTTGGAGTAGACGCTGATGCCGGCGCTGTGGCCACCGAGCGACGAGGCACCCGGTCCGGCCTTACCCGGAAGAGCCGCCATACCAAACGTTGTCTTGACCGTGGACGTGCCGTCGGTCTTGGCCAGGTTGTACACGTAGGGCCAGTTGCGCAGGAACAGCAGCTTTCCGTCCTCGAACGCCTGGCGGCCATCCTCCTCCTTGTACGTGATGGCTTCCTTGGGGATGTTGCCGTCTTTGTAGGCAGTCACCAGGTTCTGCAGGCCCGCAGCGGCCTCCGGCGTGTTGAGCGTCGGCTTGCCGGCCTTGTCGATGATCGTGCCGCCCGCCGAGTTGATGGCCTCGGCGGCGTTGACCGTCAGGCCCTCATAGTTCGCGAACTGCCCGGCGTAGCAGGCGATCCCCTTCGCCTTGGCGATCTTGCACATGCCCATCATCTCGTCCCACGTCTTCGGCGGGGTCGGGACGAGGTCCTTGCGGTAGTACAGGATGCCGCCGTCGCTGGAGACGGGCGCGGCGTACAGCGTGCCGTTGTAGGTCGCGGCCGTGACCGTGGCGGGCAGCATGCCGGACGTGTCGATGGCGGTGTCGCCCTTGAGCGGCTGCAGCCAGCCCTGGGCAGCGAACTCGGCCGTCCACACCACGTCCACGCTGATGACGTCGTAGTTGGCGTTCTTGGCCTGGAAGTTCTGGACGTCGTCGTCGTGCTGCTGGTTGGCGTCGGTGGTCTGCTCCTTGAAGGTCACCATTTCCTTCGGGTGAGCCTTGTTCCATGCCTCCACCAGGGGCTTGACAACATTGCTGTTGTCCTTGCCCTGGACGTACGTGATCGGTCCGCGCCCGGTGAGGGTGGCGTCCTTCGTGCTACCCGAACCGGACGTGCCGCTTCCGCTACACCCTGCAAGTGCGAGCGCGATCGTCGCCAGCAGTGCGATGGGGGCGATCTTCCTGGGGTTTTTCATCTCTTGCCTTCCTCATTGAGACAGATACAGCAACGCGTACACGCGTGTGGTTCCGACGCTATGTAAGCGCTTACATCACCCGCAGCGCAGGCCATTCGCGGGTGATTCGAATAACGATTGCGTCACGGCTGCTCGAGCCTGGAGGCCGAGAGCGCCCGGGCGGTGGACCCGCGCTCGACCAGCGTCGTCTGATAGACGACGTCCGTCGGGACCGGGCCCCCGGTGATCATCTCGAGCAGGAGAGTGGCCGCCGTCGCGCCTTCCTCGATCGCCGGCTGCGCCATCGTGGTCAGGCCCACCAGCTCGCCGAGGTCGTGGCCGTCGATGCCGATCACGGAGAGGTCACCCGGGATGCTCAGCCCGAGATCCCGCGCGGCGAGGATCGTCCCCATCGCCATCTCGTCCGAGGCGGCGAACACGGCCGTCAGGTCGGGGCAGTTCCGCATCAGGACGTGCATGGATTCCCGGCCGCCCTCGACGTCGAAGTGTCCGTGCACCTCCTGGGCGGGGATCCACCTCGATCCCGGCCCGACGCAGCGCCGAGCCGGCCACCGTGGGGATGGCGTGGAGACGGGCCGGTGGTGTCGCCATCACGCCGACACCACCGACCCGCGTCCTTGGGCCCGTCACCCGAGCGTCGGGTTGTGGGCGTGGACGGCCAGACCGCGCGCGATCCGGCCGATGCTGACTAGCCCTTGACCGACCCGCTGGTCATGCCGCGGATGAAGTACCGCTGCAGGCTGAGGAAGACGAGGATCGGCACGATGATCGTGATGAACCCCGCAGCCGGGATGAGTTCGCGTCCTGCTCCGGTCTGGCCTTGCAGGCCTTGCAGGGCGACAGTCGCGACGGTGTTCTCGCCTCGCCCGAGGAAGATCAGGGCGACCAGCAGGTCGTTCCAGACCCAGAGGAACTGGAAGATCGCGAAGGACGCCAGTGCCGGGGTCGACATGGGCATGATGAGGCGCCAGAACGTGGCGAAGTGGCTCGCGCCGTCGATCTTGGCGGACTCGACGACGGCCATGGGCAACCCGGACATGTAGGTGCGCAGGATGTAGATGGCCAGGGGCATCCCGAACCCGATGTGGGCCAGCCAGACCGCGGGGAACGTGCCGTTCATGCCCAGGGCGCCGTACAGCTTCACGAGCGGCACGAACGCCACCTGGTTGGGCACGACGAGCAGCCCGACGATGACGACGAACATGAGGTCCCGCCCTCGCCACTGCATAAAGGTGAACGCGTAGGCGGCGAAGCAGGCGATCAGGATCGGGATCACCGTGGCCGGGAGTGCCACGATGAAGCTGTTGAGGAACGCCTGGGCCATGGGGATGCCTGAGGTGTCGCTGGTCAGCGCCTTGGTGTAGTTCTCGATCGTCCACGAGGAGGTGAACGGGTTGAAGAATGCCGTCCACCACCCGGACGAGAACTGGTCGTCACGCGGGCGGAACGAGTTGACGAGCATCCCCAGTGCGGGCACCAGCCAAGCGATGCACAGGATGAGCATGCCGACACGAACAGGCCAGTTCGCGCTGCCGGCACCGGTGCCGGACTTGCTCTGGCGCATCTTCCGCGAGTTGCTCGCAGGCGTTGTCGTTCCGGGCTGGACGTCGGTGGTCATCGTGCAGCTTCCTCTCGACGGAAGTGACGGACTTGGTAGACCAGGACCGGGGTGATCGCGATCACGAGGATGACGACGATCGCCGACGCGTACCCGCTGTTGCCCTGGGTGTACAGCTCGTCGTAGAAGCGGCGCACGATGACGTCGGTGTTGTAGGCGCCGTTGGTCGTGACGTACACGACGTCGAACACCTTCATGACGCCGATGAGCGCGGTGATGAAGACGGTGATCACGGTCGGCCAGATCTGCGGAACGATGATGCTGAAGAAGATCCGTCGCTCCCCCGCGCCGTCGACGCGGCCGGCCTCGACGGTGTCTTCCGGCACGCTCTTGATCGCGGACGACAGCAGCACCATGGAGTACCCGACCATGGTCCAGATCAGGATGATCATGAGCAGCAGGCTGTTGAAGTGCAGTGTGCTCTCGCCGTACCAGAACACCGGGGCCTGATCGAAGAGGGCGCGGATCGCGTTGAGCATGCCGGTCTGGGGCGTGCCTGCCGGCTGGTAGTCGTAGATGGTGCGCCAGATGGTCGCTGCGCCGACCATGCTGATGGCCATCGGCAGGAAGATGACGGTCTTGGCGGCCTTCTCGCCTTGGGGTCGCAGGCGGTCCGCGAGCACTGCGACGCCCAGGCCCAGCACCACGGTCAGGGCCGGGACGAGCAGGATCCAGAGGACGTTGTTGAACAGGACCGACAGGAACCCGTTGTCGGTGAAGAGGTCGATGTAGTTCTGGAAGCCGATGTACGCCGTGGAGTCCGCGTTCGCGAAGCTGTACTCGATCGTGACAACCGCCGGGTAGATCAGGTAGACGGAGATCGCGAGGATCGCGGGCCCGGCGAACATCCATGGTTTGACGCGGGCCTCCCAGCGGGCGTTGAGGGACTCGGCCAGCTTGTTGAGGATCCAGAAGATGATGACGGCGCCGCCGATGCCGCCGATGATCGCAATGATTGCGTTCAAGATCTTGATGCCCATGGCACTTCCTCTCTGAAGTGGGACAAGGCGCTGGTACCCGCGGGGGTGGCCGTTGGTCACCCCCGCGGGTCAGGCGGACGTCAGCTGGCCTTCGGGTAGCTTTGGTCGATGTTGGTGAGCGTGGTGTGGAGGTCCTGCTGGCCCGAGAGCCACTTCACGGGCTCGGTCCAGAAGGTGCCGGCGCCCACCTTGGCGGGCATCAGGTCGGACCCGTCGAAGCGCGCAGCGGAGGCCTTGTAGAGCACCTCGCTGGCGATCGTCTGGAGCGTCTTGTTCGGCAGGAGCGAGACGTCCGCGGTGGTGTGCGGCGAGAACGCGCCCAACTTTGCCTGCTCGGTGCCGTTCTCCTTGCTCGCGATGAAGTTGCGCACCTTGAGGGTGTTGGCGTCGTTGTTGAAGGCGGCGGCGATGTCGCCACCGAGGAGGACCGGGTTGTCGCCTGCGGTCTTGCCCGGGAAGGGCAGCGGGCCCGTCTTGGTGTCGAGCTGGGCGATGACGGCGTCGGGGAAGCCGCCCGGGTTGGCGACGAAGGTGGCCTGCTTGAACAGGAAGCAGCCCGGGGGCGAGCCGAACATCGCGTTGCCGCCGGTCTGGAAGTTCGTCGCGACGATGGACTTCGTGCCACCGCGCACGTTGCCGGCACCGAAGGCGATTTTCTGGAAGTACTCAAATGCCGGCCTGATCTCGGGACTGTCGAATTTCAGTTCGCCCTTGACCCACTTGTCGTAGTTCTCGGGGCCGGCGAAGCGCAGGACGAGGTCCTCGATCCAGTCGGTGATCGGCCAGCCGGTGGCAGCGCCGGACTCGGCGGCGATGCACCACGGTGTCTTGCCGTCGGCCTTGATCTTCTCGGTGAGGGACAGCAGCTCGTCGAGCGTCTTTGGCGCCGTGTAACCGCCGGCCTTGAACGCCCCCGCGTCGGTCCACAGCACGCTCTTGACGCTGACCTCGTTGGGCAGGCCGTAGACCTTACCGTCGGCACAGGTGCCGGCATCGATGATGCCCGGGACGAGCGTCTTCTTGTTCGTGGCGACGGTGGCATCGTCGAACGGGATGAGATGGCCCTGCTTGGCCAGGTCGCACATGAGCCCCGGCTGGGGGAACAGGCCCACGTCAGGGGGGTTGCCGCCCTGCACCCTGGTGCGGATCTCGGTGTCCCACGACGCGGCCTTGATGAACTCGATGGTGATGCCGTTGTCCTTGGCGAACTTCCCGACGTCGGCCTTGAAGCCAGGCTCGGTGTCAGGGCCGAGGCCGTACATCACCGAGATCTTCGACTTGCCGGCGCCGGACGCAGCAGAGCCATTACCGTTCGCGTTCTGCGGCGTAGACGGTGACAGACAGCCTGAGGCGAGCCCGGCGACGCCGATCACCGCGATGGCTGTGAGGGTTGCCCTTCGATTGATCATCTCTGCTTCTCCTTGGAGGTTGGGGGCTTCGTTGCCCCACGCTGACCGGTCACACCTGATGCCCGGCTTCGAACAGAACCGGCGAGGGTGCCGGTGGCTGGACTGCTGGGGCGAGCTCGCGGATCACGAGTCGGTCGCCCTGCCATTCGACGTGCTGCGGGTCGGCGAGCGCGCCGACGAACTTCCCCTCTTCGAGGTTGCGGAAGGCGAGGAACTGGGTGGCTCCTGACACCCGGTCCACGACGAGCTTCCCGACGTAGAGCCGTGGATCGGCCAGAAGATGCGCCCGTGCCACGTCGTAGGGGCCGGTGGGGGAGTCAATCGGCACGGCCCAGATGCCACCGGTGGTTCCCTCGCGGCGAGGCGGGGACATGTCCTGCGACAAGCAGTTGAAGACGAGGACGTGGCGACCATTGACCTCGGCCACGTGGGGCACTTCGAGCTGGCCGAATCCGCTGCCTGGCGCAGTCAGGGGCTCACGAAGCTCCCAGTGCTCCAGGTCTGCCGACCACGCGTGGCCCAGCACGCCTCGGTCGATGGTGTCCTGCGGCACCGACGCCGGGCCGTGTGCCGAGCGCGCCGTAATGAGCATGTGCCACCCGTTGCCTTCGGGGTCAGCGAAGACCCACGGGTCACGAAATGCCTCGTCGTGCCAGTTCCCGTCCGAGGAGTAGGTCTCGTACCACCGGGGATCCGCCTTCAGGAGTGGTCCGGGCGACTTGTCCCACGTCATCAGGTCGAGCGAGGAGGCGCAACCAATGGACTGGACGTTGGCGCCGTCCTTGTTCAGGCTGGCGCCGGTGTAGAACATCAGCCATCGTCCGTCGGGATGACGGACCACCGAGCCGGTCCAGGTGGCGAGGTCGTCGAACGCCGGCGGATCGCTGCGCACGAGCGCATCCGCGACCCGGTGCCACGACCGGAGGTCGGGTGACACCGCATGGCCGATGGACGCCCGGTGGTGGCGCAGCTCGGGGTCCTGCAGTGCACGTGAGGCGTAGAGGAAGAACAGGTGGTACTGCTCGCCGTCGTCTGCGACCCAGAAGTCCCACACCCAGGAGTCCGGAAGCTCGAAGGCCATCAGGCGTTCACCCCGGAGGGTGCCTCAGTTGACCCGGCGCCACGTGAGCGAATGCTGGACATCTGGTGACCTCCACCGCGTCGTGGTCCTGGGCGGCTCGGTCGGGACGCACTTCGCCCCGAGAAGAGCCTCGGGGCTTATGCAAGCGCTTACATCGGCGTCGCGCAAGTCAGGACACGGGTGAATCGCGTAACGATTGAGTTACGCCGTCAGACCGGCCGCGGGGGCCGGGCCGGTCGAGGCCCGCTCGACGAGGCGCGTCGGGTAGACGACGTCCTGCGGTACCGGTGCGCCGGTGATCATCTCGAGCAGCAGGGTGGCCGCGGTCGCGCCCTGCTCGAGCGCCGGCTGGGCCATCGTGGTCAGCCCGACCAGCTCGCCGAGGTCATGCCCGTCGATCCCCACCACGGACACGTCCCGCGGGATCGACAGCCCCCGGTCGCGGGCCGCGAGGATCGCGCCCATCGCCATCTCGTCCGAGGCGGCGAACACCGCGGTGACGTCCGGGCACCGCCGCATCAGGATGTGCATGGACTCCCGGCCGCCCTCCACGTCGAAGTGACCGTGCACCTCGAGCTGCGAATCGACGGGGAGGCCCGCCCGCCGCATCGCACTGACCCAGCCCTCGCGCCGGGCCACCGGCGGCGAGAACGGGGTGACGTCGTCCGGCGTCCCGCTGATGTGCCCGATCCGCCGGTGGCCGAGCCCGATGAGGTGCTCGGTCGCCGCGCGAGCGGCCGCCAGATCGTCCAGGCGCACGGTGACCTGGCCCTCGACGCCCGAGCCGACGAAGATGAGCGGGTGCCCGAGCTTGACGAGCGACTGGACCTCGGCGGCAGCGAGGGGGAGCCCGACGACGAGGATCCCGTCCACCCGCCGGCGCAGCACGTCGGGATCGACCCGGAGCCGCGGGGCGTACCGCGAGACCTCGAACGTGTGCAGCAGCGCATCGAAGCCCTCGGCCCGCAGGGCTCGCTCGGCACCCTCGATGACGTTCGCGAAGAACCACCGGTTCACCCACGGCGTCAGCAAGCCGATCGTCTTGGTCCGCCCGGACGCGAGCGACGCGGCCGACGGCGAGGCGACGTACCCGAGCTCGGCAGCGGCGGTCCGGACCCGTTCCCGCGTGGCGGCCGAGACGTTCGGGAGACCACGGAGCGCGCGGGAGACCGTCGCCGTCGACACACCGGCGACCCGGGCAACTTCGTCGATGCCATGCGCCACGCTGGCTGATGCTGCCACTAGCCGGGGTCGGGCGTCCACATTTCCCGGTGCGGTCAGCGCAACAGGCTGCGCAGGACGTCGACCGCGCCGTCGTCGTCGATCGTGCCGGTGACCTCGTCGGCGATCGCGAGCACGTGCTGTGGTGCGTGTCCCATCGCCACCCCACGAGCGGCCCAGTCGATCATCTGCAGGTCGTTGCCGCCGTCGCCGATCGCGACCGTGCGGGACGGTTCGACGCCGATCAGGCGCCGCACGGCCTCGAGCGCGCTCGCCTTGGTGACGCCCTTCGGGGCGATGTCCATCCACGCCGTCCAGCCGATCGAGTACGTCACGTCCTCCAGGCCCATCCGGTGCACGAGCTCGTGGAACTCGGCACTGGTGTGGCCGGGGCTGCGCACCACGAGGCGGGTGACGTGGTCGCTCCAGAGGTCCTCGATGTCGACGACCTCCTGGCTGCCGGTGAGCTCGCCGGCGGGGAACAGCTTGTTCATCCGGAAGCCGACGCCGAGCTCCTCGACGGCGAACAGGGCGTCGGGCAGCTCGGCGTGCATGAGCCGGAGCGCGGGTTCGGGGTCGAAGGTGATCCGCTCGGTGATCTCGTAGCCGTTCTCCGCACCCGGGTCGAGCCGGACGGTCACCGAGCCGTTCGAGCACACCACCCAGCCCGACGTGATGCCGAGCGCGTGGGCGACGGGCACGGTCGCATGCACCGAGCGCCCGGTCGCCAGGACGACGGTGACGCCGGCCACGAGCAGGGCCTCGACAGCGGCCCGGATGTCGTCGGACATCCGCTCGTCGTACGTCATCAGGGTCCCGTCGATGTCGAGCGCGACGAGCATCGGGCCCGAGCCGACCAGGTGGGAGTGCCGGATCCCGGTCACGGTGCGACCCTGGCCACCGGCTCGAGGACCTCAAGGCCGCCGAGGTAGCCCTGCAGGCCCTTCGGTACGCGAACCGAACCGTCCGCCTGCTGGTGGTTCTCGAGGATCGCAACGATCCACCGGGTGGTCGCGAGCGTGCCGTTGACCGTGGCGACCGGGCGGGTCTCGCCGGTCGCCGTCCGCTCGCGCGTGTTCAGGCGGCGGGCCTGGAACGTGGTGCAGTTGGAGGTCGAGGTGAGCTCGAGGAACCGGTTCTGCGTGGGCAGCCAGGCCTCGCAGTCGAACTTGCGCGCGGCGCTCATCCCGAGATCGCCCGCGGCGGTGTCGATCACCCGGTACGGCAGCTCGACCATCGCGAGCATCGCCTCCTCGAAGCCGAGCAGGCGCCGGTGCTCGGCGGCGGCGTCCTCCATCGAGGTGTAGCTGAACATCTCGACCTTGTGGAACTGGTGCACCCGGATGATCCCGCGGGTGTCCTTGCCGTACGAGCCCGCCTCCCGCCGGTAGCAGGCTGACCAGCCCGCATAGCGCTTGGGGCCAGCGCTGAGGTCGAGGATCTCGCTCGAGTGGTAGCCGGCGAGCGCGACCTCGCTGGTGCCCGTCAGGTACAGGTCGTCGGCCTCGAGCCGGTAGATCTCGTCGGCGTGCGCGCCGAGGTACCCGGTGCCGGCCATGATCTCTTTCTTGACCAGGGTCGGGGTGATCATCGGGGTGAAGCCGGCCGCGATCCCCTGGTCGACCGCGGCGTTCAGCAGCGCGAGCTCGAGTCGCGCGCCGATGCCGGTGAGGTAGTAGAACCGCGAGCCGGAGACCTTGGCGCCGCGCTCGGTGTCGATCGCGGCGAGCATCTCGCCGAGCTCGAGGTGGTCGCGCGGGACGAAGTCCGGCCCGTACTCGCTCGTGAAGTCCCGCGGGGTGCCCTCGGTGCGCAGCACGACGTAGTCGTCCTCGCCACCGACCGGCACGCCCTCCTCGACGACGTTCGCGATCCGGTACGCGATCTCGGTCAGCAGGGCGTCGGCGGCGTCGGCCTCGACCTGGCGGGCCTTGACCTCCTGGGACAGCCGCTTGGTCCCGGCGAGCAGCTCGGCCTTCTCGTCGCCCTTGGCGACGGCGACCCGCTTGCCGAGCGCCTTCTGCTCCGCGCGCAGGCGTTCGAAGTCGGTGAGCGCGGCGCGGCGACGCGCGTCGGCGTCGAGCACCGCGTCCACGAGGGCGGGGTCGTCGCCGCGCGCACGCTGGCTCGCTCGGACGAGGTCGGGATTGTCACGGAGAACACGCAGGTCGATCACCCCCTGAGGGTAACGACCCACGCTGCACGAGGCGTCCACGGGTTCTCGAACCGACCATCCACGGCCAGGTCCGGGGCGCATGCGGCCACTGCACCCCGCGGCGTCCGAGCGTTGACGCACCTCGCGGACGTCCTGGCACGGACATTACGGCTGATTCTGGGCCGTGGGGGTGCGTTGGGCCGTAGCGTTGCGCCATGCCGTGGTCCGAGTGGTTGAGCGTGATAGCCCTGGTGGTTGCCGCCGGAGCACTCGGAGTGGCCCTGACGGCCGTCCGCCGCCCGGGGGAGCTCGTCGCACGCCGCCGCGTCGCGACGTTCATCGGACCGGTGAGCGCGGCCGAATTGCTGCTGCCCGCGCCGAACACGAGCGGCGACCTCGTCGCGTTCGTGGCGAACCCGACCAAGGCGGGCGCGCGTGAGCTGCGGGAGGCCGCCGTCCGGGCCTGCGCGTCGCGGTACATGCTCGAGCCGCTGTGGTTCGAGACGACCGTGGAGGACGCCGGCGTCGGTCAGACGCGGGACGCGATCGCCCAGGGGGCGACGGCCGTCGTCGCCATCGGAGGTGACGGCACGGTGCGCGCGGTGGCGGAGGGGCTGGCCGGCACGGGGGTGCCGATGGGCATGATCCCGCAGGGCACCGGGAACCTGCTCGCCCGCAACCTGGACCTGCCGCTGACCGACACGGACGAGGCACTGCGCCTCGCGCTGACCGGACGGCCCCGCACGATCGACGTCGGCTGGCTACGGGTCGTGCGGGACGACCTCCAGGCGACGGAGGACGTGGCGGAGGACGACGACGACGCGCGAGCTCGCGGCGCGGACGGGGACGGTTGGGCCACGCCGAACGCCGACGGGCCGACCGGGGACGCTGCTGCGCGCACGCCGGCAAAGGAGCACATCTTCCTGGTCATCGCCGGGCTGGGCTTCGACGCGGCGATGGTCGCCGACACCGACGAGGCCCTCAAGGCGCGCGTCGGATGGATCGCGTACTTCCTCGCGGCCGTCCACCACCTGCACGGTCGCCGCCCGCACCTGCGGATGCAGGTCGATGACGCCCCGGCGACCGACTCCCGGGTCCGCACGTTGCTGATCGGCAACTGCGGTCGCCTGCCCGGCGGCATCACGCTGCTGCCGGACGCCGTGCTCGACGACGGGTGGCTCGACATCGGCGCGATCGACACCCGCGTCGGGTTGGCCGGCTGGGCTCAGCTGCTCGGCGAGGTCATCCTGCAGGGCATCGGGGTGCGCAATGAGCTGCCGGGCAAGATCGGGAAGATCGACCACCAGCGCGCGCGACGGTTGCGCGTCTCGGTCGACCGGCCCGAAGCGGTGCAGGTGGACGGCGATGTGCTGGGACAGGCGCTGGAGATCTCGGCGTGGGTGGACCCGGGAGCGTTGATCGTCCGGGTGGCGTGAGTCTGGCTGCCCGAAGGTGCAGACGGTGGCTGGGCGCTATCGCAAGGCGCTGTTCGTTTGCACCCCGGGATGGCGCGCGAGTCGCTTGTGAAGCGACTCAGACCCAGCGGCAAGCCTTCCTCAGGAAGGTCTTGGGTACCGTCTCGGACCGCCGGGGCCTCGCGTCGAGCCCGCTTCGCCACAGTCGGATTCAGTTCGGCGGCAGCCGGGTCGTTGTGTCCTGCCGGTTGAAAGTTCGGTCAAAATAGTTCGCTGAAACCCTTGCTTTGTCCGGTTTGACGGGATATCTTTAGAACAAGAGTTCGAGTTTATGGCCGCAGGGGGTGGCGAGTGATGGACCTGGATACCGGTACTGACGCCGCGGGCTCGGCCTCGTCGATCTGTTCGCCCACAGTAGCGGCCACGTCCGACAGCCTCCCCGACGCCGGGTCCGGGGAGTGTTCGGTCGGGCTTGCGCGGGCTGCTGCGGTGGCCGAGACGATGGGTCTGTTCGCGGCGGTCGCCGGTGAGGCGGCGTCGTGGGCGACGGCGGAGCGGCGTGCGGTGCTGACGTTCCTGGACCGGTCGATCGACGTGCTCACCACGGTGCGCGCCACGGTCCTGGTCGCGGAGCGGGACTCC
>NZ_DATCNW010000412.1:0-58771 GCF_036565025.1 Pengzhenrongella sp. | reverse complement strand
CTGGGCATACCAGTGGCCCAGCGTGCCGTCGTTGATTCCGAGATCACGAGCGACCTGCGCGATCGGTTTCCCAGTCTCCCGGACGATCCGCACAGCCCCCTCACGAAACTCCTGGTCGAACTTCCTTCGTTTCTCCGACATGACTACTCCTCATAGCGCATGTCTCCACGGTTTTGGGGGAGGTTCACGGCCGCCTGACCACGCCAGATCGGAACACGACCTACCGCGGACCCAGCAGCGACAGTCAATGGTCGTGCAGCGGCGGTGCGCAGAAGGAGCGCGACGCTAGGGCCTGGCAATGACCTCTCCGTGGAGGAGGCTGAACCAGCCGTCCTCATCGCTGATCCAGGAACGGAATGCCTCCGAGATCGCCTGCAGCTCAGGCGGAGTCGCCATCCCGGAGTCCAGCAGCTGCGTCGTGAGAGCCGACTGCAGGATGCGGTCGGCCCACATCCCGCCCCAGTACTGCCGGTCCTCCGGGTTCGCGAAGCACCAGGTGCTCGAGGACGGTGTGATGTCGGTGAACCCGGCAGCCCGTGCCCACGACAGCAGACGACGTCCGGCCTGCGGCTCGCCGCCGTTGGCCAACGCGGCCTCCTGGTAGAGCCGCATCCACTCGTCGAAGGCCGGTGCCTCCGGGAACCAGGTGAAGCCGAGGTAGTCGCTGTCGCGTACGGCCACCAGCCCGCCGGGCTTGCACACGCGCCTCATCTCCCTCAGCGCCTGCACCGGGTCGTCGAGGTGTTGCAGAACCTGGTGGGCGTGCACGACGTCGAAGCTGTCGTCGGGCAGGTCGAGGGCGTGCGCATCGGTCACGAGATACGACACGTTCGTGCGCCCGGCCATCTCCGCACGTGCCAGGTCGAGCGCAGCGGAGGTGAGCTCGACCGCGGTCACGTGGGCGACGCGCGACGCGAGGTCCGCGGTGATGGTGCCCGGGCCGCATCCGACGTCGAGGACGCGCATCTCCGGGGACAGGTGCGGCAGCAGATAGGCCGCCGAGTTCTCCAGCGTGCGCCAGCGATGGGACCGGAGGACCGACTCGTGGTGTCCGTGTGTGTAGGAGGGCATGCTTCGCAGGGTATTCGTTCATCCCACCATGTGAATCAATTCGTCTCGCTATGTGGGCTCAGGTCGTGACGGCGATGACCGGCACGATGGCGGCGGCCACGATGGCGGCCTGCACGGCCTGGACCGAGCGCGCGACGGCGGCCGACGTCGGGCCGGCCGTGGCGCTGTGCTGGGAGATGTCCTTCGCGCGATGCTCGGCCTGCTTGCGGTGCTGCTTGTCGACGACCTCCCGCACCAGTCCGAGCGGGCTGAGCAGCGCGATGAGCAGCTCGGTGCGGGCCTCCGCCTCGTTGCCGTAGACCAGCACGTGCTTCAGGCGTGATCGGAGCTCGTGCTCGGGAGCAGGGTCGATCTCGGGCCACCGGACGGTGTCGAAGATCCCGAGGATCTTGCCGCGCTCCTCGCTGAGCACCCCGCGCTCGGCGAGCGACCTCCCGACCTGGTCCCGCAGCGGCTTGAGCGCCTTGGGCAGGTGGTTCACCCAGTGCTGCGCCGTGCGCTTGGCGTCGCTGGCCAGCAGCTCGGCGTGCGCAGCGGCCAGCAGCGGATGCGCAGGCGTCCCCTCGACGGCCGTCAGCGACTTGCCCTCGGCGTGCACGAGCTCGACGGCGGCCAGGTCGAGCAGCAGGGCACCAGCAAGAGCGTTGTCGAGCGCGAGCACGGCACCGGGCTTGCCGGACTCGTCGTCGTGCGCCAGCAGGAACAGCTCTTCAGCGAGCAGCAGTGCGGTCATCCCCCCAGATTGGCACGACTCGTCCGGCGCGCGGACCACGTTGCGTCGCCAGGGATCGGCAGATCAGGCCGAGGCGTCCGCGTCCCACGCCTGCACCAGGGTGTCCACCTGGGCCAGTCGGGCGATGACGGCGTCGGCGAGCTCCGCAGAGGTGGCGTCCGCGGTGCCCGCGCCGGCGGCGAGGCCGACGAGGAAGGCGGTCAGCGGCGCCGAGGGCCGGTTCACGCCGTGCGCGATGTCCCGCACCATGTCCAGCACCGGGCCGCTCACCGTGGCGATGAGGTCCTCATCGATCCCGAGCTCGAGTGCGGCCGAGGCGATCCATCGTTCGCGGTCGTCCATCGTTCCTCCAGGGTGTGGCGCGGCGCAGCCATGGCCTCCGGTGCGCAGATCGGCCCCGGGGCTGCTGTCCGGGGGAATTGTAGCCATGCTCCAATCGGGGCCGACGACGTCCCCTCTCGACGTAAATTACGTCCGGGTGACCGCGGTAAGGCCTGGCCGTTTCCCTCGCGTTTCGCTGAGAATCTCGACCGCCGCGACTCCGCGTCGACCAATTCGACCATGCCTATGGCTGGGTGAATGGCTGGGTGTATCGACGGTGCAGCCCGAGGTGCACCCTGGCCACACCCAGGCATGCGCCCAGCCCGACTCCGAGGCTCGACGTCCGGGACCTTGTCTGCGTCGATCAAGCTCGGGCCCGTACCCCGGTTCCGGGCGCATCTCGCCCAGTACGCTGCCAACGTGCTGGTGATCTCCGAACTGCGAGAGCTTCTCCACCTCCCCAACTTCCGCAAGCTGCTCGCGGTCCGCCTGACCAGCCAGACCGGCGACGGGATGTTCCAGGTCGGGCTCGCCACCTTGTTCTTCTTCTCCCCCGAGAACGCGAGCACGGCGACCGGGGTCGCCACGGCGTTCGCGGTGCTGCTGCTCCCCTTCACCGTCGTCGGCCCCTGGGCCGGCGTGCTGCTCGATCGCTGGCGGCGCCGGCAGGTGCTGGTCGTCGGGAACCTGGCGCGGGTCGCGATCACCCTGACGATCTCGCTGCTGCTGCTGACCGGCGGCGTCGGCCCGGGCGTCTATGCGCTCGCGCTGGTCAACCTGTCGATCAACCGGTTCCTGCTCTCAGCGCTGTCGGCGTCGCTCCCGCGCGTCGTCGGCGGCCCGCTGCTGCTCACGGCCAACTCGCTGACACCCACGCTCGGGGCGGCCGCCGCCGGCGTCGGCGCGGGCATCGCGTTCACGCTCGGCCTGATCCTGCCGCCGGGCCGCACCAAGGACGCCACGGTGCTGGCCGTCGCCGCACTCGTGCTCGCGGTGGCGGCCGCGCTCGCGACCCGCATCGGCCGCGACCTGCTCGGCCCCGACCGCCGGGCCGACGCCGGAGAGCTCCGCCGCGCCCTGAGCATTCTCGGCCACGACCTCGTCGCAGGGGCCCGCCACCTGCGCGAGCAGGGCACCCCGGCGCGCGCCCTCCTCGTGATGGCCGCGCACCGGTTCCTGTACGGGATGGTCTTCATCGCGAGCATCCTCATCTCACGGAACCTGCTCGCGGACCCCGCCGACGCCACCGCGGGCCTGCGCACGTTCGGCACGGTGCTCGCCGCGACGGCCATCGGGTTCATGCTCGCACTGGTGCTGACCCCGGTGCTCAGCCGGCGCAACGGGCCGCACGCGTGGATCGTGTACTGCCTCGCGCTGGCCGCTGCGAGCCAGCTGCTGCTCGCCGCGACCGACAGCCGGTGGGCCGTGCTCGCGTGTGCGGGCGCGCTCGGGCTGGCCGCGCAGGGCGCCAAGATCGCGGTCGACACGATCGTGCAGCGGGACACCGACGACGCGTTCCGGGGCCGCGCGTTCGCCCTGTACGACGTGCTGTACAACGCGGCCTTCGTGGGCGCCGCAGCGCTGGCCGCCCTCGTCCTGCCCGACGACGGCTACTCCCACGGGGTCTTCGCCGTCCTGGCCCTGGCCTACCTGCTGGCCGCGTTCGTCTACCGGGCGAGCTCGACCCGCTCCGCGTTCCCGCGCAAACGCCCCTGACGCGGTGACGACGCCGACCCAACTGGACCCGGGCCGGGGTGATTCACGTGAAACAACGACGCTGCAGCACACCGGTGAGCTCCGCGGGTGCTGGTGACCCGAGTCGAGCGAGGCGTTCGGGCAGGAACGCCTCGCTCGACTCTGACCCTGATACCTACTCGTTCACCGCGCTGATCGGCTCCGCCTCGCCGATGATCGCCAGGATCTGCTCGCGCGGCAACGACACCGCGAGGGCCCAGTAGTAGATGACCAGGCTGAACGCGGCGACCGTGCCGATGTCCCACCAGAGCGGGATCAGCGGAGTCTTCATCGGGCCGTAGTCGCTCACGTACACGATCAGGCCGAGCCCGATCAGGTAGACCGGCAGCCACTGCGCGGCGCGCCAGTTGAGCACGGGCGGGTGCGGGTTCAGCTTGAAGATCCGGTTGATGGCAAGGATCGCATAGCCGATCAGGATGGCGATCCCGAGCTTGTAGTCCGTGGCCCAGGTCGACCACATGATGATCAGGTTCGCCACCACGAACGCGAGAGGCGCCCAGATGTGCCCCATCGGGAGCTTGTAGGGCCGCTCGGTGTCGGGCAGTCGCTTGCGGAAGACGCCGAACGCGAGCGGCGCCCCGGCGTACATCAGCACGCTCGCACTGGTGATCAGCCCGACGAGCGACTGCCAGCTGGGGAACGGCAGGAAGCAGATGCAGCCGACGATGAAAGCAGTGAGGACCCCGAACCACGGCACGCCGCGCTTGTTCAGCGACTCGAACAGCTTCGGCACGTAGCCGTTGCGGCTCAGCCCATAGGAGACCCTGGACGAGGCCGCGGTGTAGATCAACCCGGTACCCCCGGGGGAGATGATCGCGTCCGCGTAGAGGATCGTCGCCAGCCAGCCGAGGCTGACCAGGGAGGCGAGCTGGGCCCACGGCCCGGTGAACGCCGTGTACAGCCCGGGCGAGACTTCGGCCCAGGTCGAGCCGATCGCGCTCTGCGGCAGCGCGAGCAGGAAGACGAGCTGCAGCGCGATGTAGATGATGAGGCCGAGCACGATCGAGCCGATCACGGCGATCGGGATGTCCCGCTTCGGGTTCTTGCTCTCGCCCGCGAGCTGGTCGGCCTGTTCGAAGCCGAGGTAGGCGAAGATGATCCCGCTGGTGGAGACCGCGGCGAGGATCCCATGGACGCCGTCGGGCGCGAAGCCGTCAGCCGCCGTGAAGTTCCCGGGGTGCAACCCGCCGAGGATGGCGACGATCAGGATCGTGGCGAGCGGGACGCCGACCTTCCACCAGGTCGCGACGCTGTTCGTCAGGGCCAGGGCCCGGATGCCGAGGAAGTTCACCGAGGAGATCAGGGCCATCAGCACGATGGCCACGACCAGGCCGCTCGGGGTGAGCAGCCCCTTGGTGTTCAACCAGCCGCTGGCGAAGGAGTAGTGCGTGCCGTAGCTGATCATCGCCGAGACCTCGATCGGCGCCACGGTCGCGGCCTGCAGCCAGGAGAACCAGCCGAACGACGCGCCGGCCACCCCGCCGAACGCGTAGTGCGGGAATCTGGCCGAGCCGCCGGAGACCGGGTACATCGCCCCGAGCTCGGCGTGCACCAGGGCGAGGATCAGGATCGCCGCCCCACCGATGACCCAGGAGATGATCGCGGCCGGCCCGGCCGTCGCGAGCGCGGTCTTCGCCCCGAATAGCCATCCTGAACCGATGATCGAGCCCATCGAGACCCAGAGCAGGGAGACGAGTCCGATCTCTCTCTTCATCGACCGGGGCGCGCTCGCCGCGGGCTTCTCGGAGATCACCATGACAGCACCCGCCTTCTTACAGAATTCACAGTGGCGATCCGTCTGATCGGGCTTGAGGAGATCATGCTGTTCCGTTCTACGGGATCTTGTCCGCGGCCCTGGAGCAAGCGCCGCGAATCTGCACACCAGTTTCACTTGACCGTATCGGGACGCCCATGTCACGACGGTAATGACGGTGTTTCAGATGGGTAAATTACCGCATCGGGGCTCGCAATGCCCGGCGACGCGCCCCCAGAAGACCTCAAAGTGCGGAACCGGACCCGCGTCCCGGCCTCCTCAACGCTCCTGCGTCGCCCACCACTCGAGCAGCGCGGCGGTCGCGGTCGCCTCGTCGAGCGGACCGCGGTCCATCCGCAGCTCGAGCAGGAACCGGTACGCCCGCCCGATCTCCGGGCCCGCCGGTACCCCCAGGATCGCCATGATCTGCTCGCCGTCGAGGTCGGGTCGGATCGCCGCCAGCTCCTCGCTCTGGCGCAGCACCGCGATCCGCGCCTCGAGGTCGTCGTACGCGCGCGAGAGCCGGTCCGCCTTGCGCCGGTTCCGGGTCGTGGAGTCCGACCTGGCGAGCCGGTGCAGGCGCTCGAGCAGCGGTCCGGCGTCGGTCACGTAGCGGCGCACGGCCGAGTCGGTCCAGCCGCCCTCGCCGTACCCGTGGAAGCGCAGGTGCAGCTCGGTCAGCCGCGCGACCGCCTTGACCGTGTCCTTGTCGAACCGCAGCGCCTTGAGGCGGCGCGTGACCAGCTTCGCGCCCACGACCTCGTGGTGGTGGAAGCTCACGCCGCCGCGGTCCTCGAACCGCCGGGTCGCCGGCTTGCCGATGTCGTGCAGCAGCGCGGCGAGCCGGAGCACCAGATCGGGGCCCGGCACGGGCCCCGCCGGTCCGGTCTCCAGCGCGATCGCCTGCTCGAGGACCGTGAGCGAGTGCTCGTAGACGTCCTTGTGCCGGTGATGCTCGTCGATCTCGAGCTGCAGCGCGGGCAGCTCGGGCAGCACGTGCGCGGCGAGCCCGGTGTCGACCAGCACCTCGAGCCCGCGGCGCGGTCCGCCGGAGATCAGCAGCTTGACCAGCTCGTCGCGCACCCGCTCGGCCGAGACGATCTCGATCCGATCGCTCATCTCCTCGATCGCGGCCCACGCCTCGGGAGCCACCGTGAAACCGAGCTGGGCGGCGAACCGGGCGGCCCGCATCATCCGCAACGGGTCGTCGTCGAACGACTGGCGCGAGCTGACCGGCGTGCGCAGCGTGCCGCGCGCGAGGTCCGCGAGCCCGTCGAACGGGTCCACGAACTCGAGCTCGGGCAGCCGGACCGCCATCGCGTTCACCGTGAAGTCGCGCCGGGACAGGTCGCCGTCGAGCGTGTCCCCGAAGACCACCTCGGGCTTGCGCGACGACGTGTCGTACTCGTCGGTCCGGTAGGTGGTCACCTCGACGACGACGTGCTCCCCGCCGCGGCTGCGACCCGCGCCGATCGTCCCGAACGCCTTGCCGATGGCCCAGTGCGTGTCACCCCAGGCGGCGAGCAGCGCCTGCGTCTGGTCCGGCGTCGCCGACGTCGCGAAGTCGAGGTCCGCGCTGACTCGCCCGAGGAAGGCATCGCGAACCGGTCCCCCGACCAGCGCGAGCTCGTGGCCGGCGGCCCGGAAGATCTCGCCGAGCTCGAGGGCTTCGGGGGCGAGATCGGCCAGGATGTCGCGCACGCGGCCGCGCAGCGCACGCAGCTCGGGGGCTTCGGAGGACACGGCCTCCGGGGCCGGCGCGACGCCGTCGGCGGGGTTCTCGGTCAGGGGCACGACGTGCAAGCCTGCCAGATGTCGCCGTGCGGCGGCGCGGGTGGCCGCCAGATGGCTGGTCGGCGACCACCCGGCGGCCGACCGATGGCCCGACCCGACCGCGCAGACTAGTTACAGTGGCGACATGTCCAGCGTCCCGCCGCATCCGCGCCCAAGCGGCGTGCCGGCGCCGCCGGGCGGCCATCCGCTCCGGATCGACCCCGCCCTGGGCCGCGCCGTTGCGCCCAGCCTGCCCGTCGTCGACGAGACCTCGGCCGGCGGGCTGGTCGTCTCCTTCGTCCGCGGCGTGCACCTCGCGGCCGTGATCGCACGCCGCAACCGGGCCGGGCGCCTCGAGTGGTGCCTGCCCAAGGGTCACCTCGAGGGCGACGAGACCCCCGAGGAGGCCGCCGTCCGCGAAATCGCCGAAGAGACAGGGATCCGCGGCGAGGTGGTGCGCCGCCTGGGCATCGTCGACTACTGGTTCACCGGCGACGACCGCCGCGTGCACAAGGTCGTGCACCACTTCCTGCTCGACGCGCTCGGGGGAACCCTGAGCGTCGAGGGAGACCCCGATGGAGAGGCCGAGCTCGCCGAATGGGTTGCCCTGACCGACCTTCCGCACCGGCTCGCCTACCCGAACGAGCGGCGGCTCGCCGAGGCGGCGCACGTGGTGCTCGTCAACGGGGCATGAGCGCCCGGCTTCGTCGCGCCCGAAGCGCGCGCCCCGGACCGCTGCTCCGCGGTCTGCTGGGCGCCGTCCTCGCGGTCGGCGTCCTGCTCGAGCCCGCCCTGGTCGGCGCCCTGCCCGCGGGCGCCAGCACCCCGACGCCGAGCGCGTCGGACCCCGCTTCCCCGTCCCCCACGCCCACCACCAGCGCCGACTCCTCCGGGGACGCGCTCCCGGTGGACGTCTCCATCACGAGCGTCTCCCCGCAGGTGCTGCGGCCGGGCGACGAGCTCGTGGTGCGCGCGACGGTACGCAACACGGGCGACACCGCGCTGGCCAACCCGCGGGCGGCGCTGCGGATCAGGCGGTTCCTGATCTCCACCCGCAGCGCGGTCGACCAGTGGGCGCAAGCCGACCCGACCGACTACGCCGGGACGTCGGTCCGGTCCGCGCCGCTGAGCAAGCCGCTCGCCCCTGGTGCCACCGCGAACATCCAGCTCAAGGTCCCCGCGAACGAGCTGCTGCTCTCCACGGCGCCCGCGGCGTGGGGTCCGCGCGGGATCTCGGTCGAGCTCACGGACGCCGGGCGGCGCGCGGGCCTCGCCCGCACCTTCACGCTGTGGCTCCCCACCCCCCAGCTCAGCACCGTGCGCGTCAGCGTGGCCGTCCCGCTCACCGGGGACCCGCTCACCCCGGACGCGGCCACCCACCCGGTCGTTCCCTCGAAAGCGGAGCTCGCGCGACTCCGCGACATGCTCACGGTGACCAAGGACCGGCCGGCGGTCGCGTGGGTCGTCGACCCGGCGCTGCTCGGAGCGCTGGCCGCCGACGACACCGCCGCAGCGGGCGGGGCCGACCAGACGACCCCCGCCGCGCAGGCCCGGGTGCTCGCGGCCAGGCTGGCCACGGCCGCCGCGGGTCGCGACATCTTCGCCCTCCCCTGGCTCGACCCCGACCTCGCGGCGCTCGCGCATGCCGGTGCCGCCGACACCGCGGCGTCCGCCACCAGACTCAGCAGGCGCGGATCCCTGCCCGTCCTCGGCACACCGCCGCGCACCGACCTCGCGTGGCCGGCCCAGAGCGTGCCGGACCAGGCCACGGTGGCCCTCGCGGCCAAGGCCGGCGCGCGCAACGTCGTCGTCGGCGGGGACGGGCTCGCGTCGCCCGACCTGTCCTACACCCCGACCGGGCGCGCCACGGTGAAGACGCCGTCCGGCGACGTCGGCGCGCTCGTCGCCGATCCCGCCCTGACCGCCCAGCTCTTCGACGCCGGACCCGCGACCGCCGCGACCGCCGCGCAGCGCATGCTCGCCGAGACCGCCGTCGTCGCGCGGGAACGCCCGAACGACGCCCGGCACCTCCTGCTCGCGCCGGGACGGAGCTGGCGGCCCGACGTGGCGATCGCGCGGGCGCAGCTCGGGACCATCGCGGGCGCCCCGTGGGTCCACCTGTCGCCCGTCTCGACCCTGATCGGCACGGCCGACCCGGGCGTCGAGCGCGACGCCCTGCCCACGAAGGTCGTCGCCGCACGCGAGGTCGCGCCGGCCCAGATCCAGACCCTCCGCACTGCCCGGGCCGCCCTCGACCGGTTCGCGACGCTCGTCCACGACCCGGCCACGCTCCTCACGGGCGCCGACGCGACCGAGCTCGCGCCGCTCTCGGTCGCCTGGCGAGCCGAGCCCGCCCGGCGCACCGCCGCGGTGCACGATGCCGAGGCAGCCCTCACTGCGCGGCGCAGCGGGGTGTCCGTGGTGCCCGGGAGCCTCCTGAAGATCATTTCGCAGTCGGGTACCTTCCCGGTCCGGCTGCGCAACGACCTGAACCAGGACGTCACGGTGCAGGTCGCGCTCGATCCCGAGAACCGCCGGCTCGTCGTCGACGGCGCCAAGTCGGTCGTCGTGCCGGCCAACTCCCAGACGCAGGCGCGCATCCCGTTCAAGGCCGTGGGCAGCGGCGACGTGAAGGTCAACGTCGCGCTGCTCGCGCCGGACGGGAGCCCGATCGCCGACGCGACACCGTTCGTCGTCCGGGTCCGTGCCGACTGGGAGAATGTCGGGACCGTGATCGTCGCGGGCATCCTCGGGCTCGCGTTCCTGTTCGGCATCGTGCGCACCATCCGCCGCGGACAGACCACCCGCCGCGGCGCGAGCGAGCAGGAGCTGGCCGTGATCGCCGTGTCCGACGTCGCGCCGATCCCCGTGTCGGAGGGTCCTGCCCTGACCGCACCGACCATGACCGTGCCCGAACCCCCGAAGGTGGACCAACGATGAGCGCCCAGCGCCCCGGCGTGCCGACGCCCGACGACCTGACGCCGGACGCCGTCGGGCCCGACGAGGCGCCTGTCGTGCCCGACGAGGCACTCGTCGTGCGGGCCAACCTGGGTCGCCACACCACGCTGATGGCCTCCGGTACCGCCGTGTCGCGGGTCCTCGGGTTCGTCAAGGGCGCGCTGCTCGTGTACGCGATCGGGCTGACGGGGAACGCCGCGAACACGTTCGCGGTCGGCAACAAGCTGCCGAACATCCTGTACCTGCTGATCGCCGGCGGGGTGCTCAACGCTGTCCTGGTGCCGCAGGTGGTGCGCGCCTACAAGCGCGCGGACGGTGACGACTTCGTCAACCGGCTGCTCACCCTCGGTGCCGTGCTCCTCGCCGCACTCGCCGGGCTGCTCACCCTCGCAGCCCCGCTGCTCGTCTCGCTCTACACCAGCTACGCCGACCCGCGGCTGACGGACCTCGCGGTGCTGTTCGCCTACTGGTGCCTGCCGCAGGTGCTCTTCTACGGCCTGTACGCGCTGATCGGGCAGGTCCTGAACGCCCGTGGCAGCTTTGGTCCGCTGATGTGGGCGCCGGTCGTGAACAACCTGGTGGCGATGGCCGGTCTCGGCGCCTTCATCGCCGTGCACGGCGTGTTCGCCGACCACAAGGGTCTGATCAACGACCCCGCGACCTGGACCGGCACGCAGGTCGCCCTGCTCGCCGGCACCGCGACACTCGGTGTCGTCGCGCAGGCGTTCGTGCTGCTGGTCCCGCTCTACCGCAGCGGTTTTCGATACCGGCCCCGGTGGGGGTTCCGCGGGGTCGGCATGGGCAACACCGGGCGGGTCGCGTCGTGGACGTTCGCCGGGCTCGTCGTCGGCCAGCTCGGCGTCCTCGTCATCACCAATGTGGCCAGCGCGGTCGGTAACACGGCGGGCGGCGGTGCGGGCCTGGCCGGGAACGCGGTGTACGACAACGCGTTCCTCGTGTTCATGCTGCCGCACTCCCTGGTCACGGTCTCGCTGCTCACCGCGCTGTTCACCGGCCTGTCGGCCCGGGCCGCGGCCAACGACGTCGTCGCGGTGCGCGCCGATCTCTCGTTCGGGCTGCGGACCGTCGGCTTGTTCACCGTCATCGCGGCCGCGGTGCTGATGGTCCTGGCGTACCCGTTCGCCCGGGTCCTGCAGCCGTCCGCGAGCTCCCAGGACGTGTCCGCGCTGAGCGCCGTGATCCTGGTGATGCTGCTGGGCCTGCCTGCCTTCGGCGCCTGGTCGATGACGCAACGGGTCTTCTACGCGTACGAGGACGCCCGCTCGATGGTGCCGATCCAGGTCGGGATGGCCGCGGTCGTGGCGGGCGGTTCGCTGCTCACGCAGGCGCTGACGGAACCCCGGTACTGGGTGGTCGGTGCGGGACTTTCCATGACGATCTCCTACGGCCTCGGGGCGGTCGTCGCACTGGTGCTGCTGCGTCGCAAGCTCGGCACGCTCGGCGCCGGCCCGATCCTGCGCCTGCACGTCCGGGCCGTGCTCGCGGCCCTGGTCGCGGCGGGCGCGGGCTGGACCTCGGTGCACCTGATCGGCCACCTCGCCGCCTCCGGCGCGCCGCGCGCCGTGCTGGTCTGCGTCGGCGTCGGGCTGCTCATGACGGCGATCTACGCGGGCCTGCTCAAGCTCATGCATGTGCGAGAGCTCGACGATCTGGTGCGCCCGTTGCTCCGTCGGGTGGGTCGCTCCGCGTAACATGGCCGCACCGGCGCGCGGCCGGTGACACCAGCGCGCAAGGCGCACGGCAAGCACAAGGGAGGCCCGGTGGACGGCGTCGTCGGACGAGGCACGCTGCTGGCCGGCCGTTACCGGATGCTCCAACCGATCGCCTCGGACCTCGCGGGCGCGACCGCCTGGCACGCGAAGGACCAGATCCTGGACCGCGCGGTGCGCGTCGCCATCCTGTCCCAGGGGCACGTGCCGCAGGCGCTCGACGCCGCCCGCCGTGCCGCCCTGGTGACCGATCCCCGCCTGGTGCGCGTGCTCGACGTCGGCGAGCACGCCGGCGTCGCGTACATGGTGACCGAGCCAGTCAAGGGCCCGTCGCTCGCCCAGCTCGTCTCGCGCGGGCCGCTGCCCGCCGACCAGGCCCGCGCCATCATCGGCGAGGCCGCGTCCGCCCTGGAGACCGCGCGTCGCCGGGGCGTGCACCACCTCGCGCTGCGCCCCTCCGTGCTGCACCTCACGCCCGACGACCGCGTACTGCTCACCGGGCTCGCCATTGACGGCGCGCTGCTGGGCCGTGAGCAGAACGACGCCCGGTCCACGACCCGCGCGGACACCGTCGCCCTGGTCGCACTGCTGTACGCCGCCATGACCGGGCGCTGGCCCGGGACGGTCCCCGACGCGGTCGAGGCCGACGGCCCGAGCGTGCCCCAGCTGCCCGCCGCTCCGTCGCTCGAGGGCCTCCCGGTCGCGCCGTCCGAGCTGGTCGCGGGCGTGCCGAACGACCTCGACACGCTGTGCGCCGTCACTCTCGGCGGGCACGACGACGGGCCGCACACCCCCGCCGAGCTCGTCCTGGAACTCGAGCCGTGGGGCAACCTCCGGGCGGTGGACCTGCTCGCGGGCTCGCGCGGAGGGTCGCCGACGGCGGTCATCGCCGCGATCCCCCCGCTTCCCGAGGCCGCCCCCACCGCGCCGGTCGCCTCGCCCGCAACCGTGCAGCGGCAGTCCGTCCGGTCCGCGTTCGCCGAGCGTCCGGCGGCGCCCGCGGCCCGACCCGGCACTCCTCCCCCCGCAGTGCCCACCCGCACGACGGCGTTCGGCGCGGCAGCCGGTGCGGGCGGCGTGGCAGCCGGCGCGGCAGCGGCGGCTGCTCGGGGTGCGACTCGTTCGACGAGCCCCGGCGCCTCGGTCGACCCCTCCGCCACCTCGGTCCTGCCCGCTGCTGCGGACCCGGGTGCCACCACGGTGATGCCGGTCGCGGCGGACCCGGGAGTGACCTCCGTCTTCCCCACGACGGCGCACCCCGGAGCCACCACCGTCCTGCCCGCCGCCTCGGACCCGGTCTCGGCGCGCCCCCCGGTGGTGCCGCCGGTCCGCAAGCCCTCGATCCCCCGGCCGGTGGCCGCCGGCCCGCCCCCGACCTCCCCCGTCCCGACGACGACCGGGGCCATCGCGCTCGCTCACCAGATCCCCCGCGTCGCGCGCGAGGAGCTCTCGGCGGCTCGCGAGGCGATGGTCACCAAGCGCTTCGACCCGACCAAGCTCGTGATCGGGCTGGTCCTGCTCGTCGTCGTGGTCGTGCTCTGGGCCGCGTTCAGCACGCTGACCAGCCCGGGCGGGACGCCCAAGGCTGGCGCCGCGACCCCGAGCGCGCGTACGAGTGCGTCGGCGTCGGCGTCGTCCACCCCGACAACCGAGCCGAGCGCCACGCCGAGCAAGAGCGCCGCCGCCGCCCCGGTGATCGCCTCCGGTCAGCAGCTCGACCCGCCACCCGAGGGTGACAACAACGAGCACCCGGAGGCCGTGCCACTCGCGATCGACGCCAACCCGGCGACGTTCTGGCACACGCGCACCTACAAGGCGTCCACCTTCGCCGGGCTGAAGAAGGGCATCGGCTACGCCGTGAACCTCACCGCCGACGCGACCGTCACCACGGTCAAGCTCCAGGTGCACGGCACCGGCGGGAACGTCGAGATTCGCGCCACCGACCCGTCGACCCCGATGCAGGGCACGATCCTCGCGCAGGGACCGCTCGGACCGAACACCACGTTCACCCTCAGCAAGCCGACCAAGACCAAGCACATCGTCCTGTGGTTCACGGCCCTGCCACAGACGGCCGACGGCGCGAACCGCCTGGAGCTCGCCGAGGTCGGCGTGTCCTGAGACGCCGATTCACGCCACGTCGGCACAGAATTCTTGCCACGTCGGCACAGAACTCTCGCCCTTCGGAACAGAAACGGTCGAGAATCCGTTCTGATGCACGGTGTCGAACTCATGCACTGCCCGACAGCCACGACGCACCATGTAAAGGACTCTCTTGAGCGAGCAGATTCAGCCCCTCCGCGACGTGATCATCGTCGGGTCCGGCCCCGCCGGCTACACCGCAGCGCTGTACGCGGCGCGCGCGGGCAGCGCCCCCCTGGTCATCGCCGGGTCCGTGACCGCGGGCGGCGCGCTGATGAACACGACCGACGTCGAGAACTTCCCCGGCTTCCCGGACGGCATCATCGGCCCCGAGCTCATGGAGAGCATGCAGAAGCAGGCCGAGAAGTTCGGCGCCGAGGTGGTCTGGGACGACGCCACCGAACTCGACCTCGCGGGCCCGATCAAGACTGTACGAACCGGTGAAGGCGAAACGTACACGGCCAAGACCGTGATCCTGGCGACCGGCTCCGCGTACCGCGAGCTCGGCCTCGAGGACGAGAAGCGGCTCTCCGGCCGCGGCGTCTCCTGGTGCGCGACCTGCGACGGCTTCTTCTTCCGCAACCAGGAGATCCTCGTGGTCGGCGGCGGCGACTCGGCCGTCGAGGAGGCCACCTTCCTCACCCGGTTCGCGTCCAAGGTCACGATGGTGCACCGCCGTGGCGAGCTGCGGGCCTCGAAGATCATGGCCGACCGCGCCAAGAACGACCCGAAGATCGACTTCGCGTGGAACAGCGAGATCGTCGCCCTGCATGGCGCCGACAAGCTCGCCGGCGCCACCCTGCGCGACACGGTCACCGGCGAGGAGCGTGAGGTGGCCGCGACCGGCCTGTTCGTCGCGATCGGGCACCTGCCGCGCACCGATCTCGTCGTCGGGCAGGTCGATCTTGACGCCGAGGGCTACATCAAGGTCGAGGGCCAGACGACGAAGACCAACCTGCCCGGCGTGTTCGCGTGCGGCGACGCCGTCGACCACACCTACCGGCAGGCCATCACGGCGGCCGGCACCGGCTGCGCCGCGGCGCTCGATGCCCAGCACTTCCTCGCCGACCTGAACAACTAGGTATGCCCGCGCTCGACCTCGTCACCCTGGAGCAGATCCGATGACCGTTCCCGTCCACGCCACCGACGCCACGTACGCCGCCGAGGTCCTCGAGGCCGACACGCTCGTCGTCGTCGACTTCTGGGCACCCTGGTGCGGCCCGTGCCGCCAGGTCGCACCGATCCTGGACGAGCTCGCGGTCACGTACGCGGGCAAGGTCAAGATCGTCAAGCTCAACACCGACGAGAACCCGAAGGTCACGGCCGACTACGGCATCGTCTCGATCCCGACGATGCACTTCGTCAAGGACGGCACAGTCATCTCCACCCTCATCGGCGCCCGCCCCAAGGCGGTCCTGACCGCCGAGATCGACAAGGCCCTGACCCCCCTGTCGCCGAAGTAGAACCCGACCGTCGAGGTAGAGCCCTGCACGGCTCTACCTCGGCGCGGCGGTACTACCCCGGCGCAGGATGACGGTCCGGGGGCCGGACCTACGGTGGGGTCGTGAGGGGTCGTGGGACACTCTGGGGTATGAGCCTTGAGACGTCCGGGGCGGGCGAGCTGCCCCCCATCACTGCAGCCGCCGCCGTCCCGACGCCGACGGCGCCCACCGGCGCCCCGCACGGCACGCGCCTGGACCCGTGGCTGGACTCCTATGCCGACCGGGCCCACGCCATGCGGGCCTCCGAGATCCGCGCGCTGTTCGCGGTCGCCAACCGTCCCGAGGTCGTGTCGCTGGCCGGCGGTATGCCGTACCTCGAGGGCCTCCCCCTGGACGTCCTGGGCGAGATGAGCCAGCGCGTGGTCACGACGCGCGGCACCACCGCGCTCCAGTACGGCTCCGCGCAGGGTGACGAGACCCTGCGCGAACAGATCGTGGAGGTGATGCGCCTCGAAGGCATCGAGGCCCACCCCGACGACATCATCGTCACCACCGGATCCCAGCAGGCCCTCGACCTGGTCACGCGGATCTTCGTGAACCCGGGCGACGTCGTCGTCGCCGAGGCGCCCAGCTACGTCGGCGCCCTCGGAGTGTTCCGCGCTGCCGAGGCGGACGTCGTGCACGTGCCGCTCGACGAGCACGGACTGATCCCGGCCGCGCTCGAGGAGACCCTCGCCGGCCTCGCCCGCGAGGGCCGTCGGGTCAAACTGCTCTACACCGTGCCGAACTACCACAACCCCGCCGGCGTGACCCTGTCCGCCGAGCGCCGCCCGCAGATCTTGGAGATCGCCCGCCGCTACGGCGTGCTCGTCCTGGAAGACAACCCCTACGGGCTGCTCGGCTTCAGCGGCGACCCGATCCCTGCCCTGCGCTCGCTCGACGCCGACGGCGTCGTGTACCTCGGCACGTTCTCCAAGACGTTCGCCCCCGGGTACCGCGTCGGGTGGGCCGTCGCGCCGCACGCGGTGCGCGAGAAACTCGTGCTGGCCAGCGAGTCCGCGATCCTGTGCCCATCGAACGCCTCCCAGCTGGCCGTGTCGACCTACCTCGCCACGTGCGACTGGCGGAGCCAGATCAAGGCGTTCTGCGAGCTGTACCGGGAGCGCCGCGACGCGATGGTCGGCGCGCTCGCCGAGCACCTGCCGGACGCCTCCTGGACCGTGCCCGACGGCGGCTTCTACACCTGGGTGAAGCTGCCCGACGGGCTCGACGCCAAGGCGATGCTCCCCCGCGCGGTCACCGCCAGGGTCGCCTACGTCCCGGGCACCGCGTTCTACGCCAACGGCGAGGGCAGCGACCACATGCGGCTGTCGTTCTGCTTCCCGACCCCCGACCGCATCCGCGAGGGCGTGCGTCGCCTCGCCGGGGTGGTCGCTGGCGAGAGCGAGCTCGTCTCGCTGTTCGGCGTATCCGGGCCGCGGTCGCGCGACGACCTGCAGCAGCCCGGTCCCGACGTGGCCTGACCGGCCGTCGCCGAGCACACCCGCCCCATCACGTCAGCTCCCGCTCAGTGAGGAACACCCCCGTGACCGCTGCCTCCACCGTGCCGTCCACTCCTCGCGGCGCACCGCGCGTCGTCGTCCTCGCCGGCGGGATGTCGCACGAGCGCGACGTCTCGCTGCGCTCGGGGCGGCGCGTCGCGGAAAGTCTGCGCGACGCCGGCGTCGACGTGAGCGTGCACGACGTCGACGCGGACCTCATGCCCGCGCTGAGCGAGTCTCGCCCGGACCTCGTGTGGCCGCTGCTGCACGGTGCGAGCGGCGAGGACGGTTCGGTGCGGGACGTCATCGAGCTGCTCGGGCTGCGCTACCTGGGCACCGGACCGCGCGCGAGCCGGGTCGCCTGGAGCAAGCCGATCGCCAAGTCCCTGGTCGCGCGCGCAGGCCTGGCGACCCCGGACTTCGTCACCCTCCCGCAAAGCCTGTTCCGGGAGCTCGGGGCCGGCCGGGTGCTCGAGGCGCTGCTCAGCCGCTTCGGTCTCCCGCTGGTCGTGAAGCCCTCGCACGGTGGCTCCGCCCTGGGTGTCACCCTGGTGCGCGACGCGGCGGAGCTCCCCCGCGCGATGGTCAACGCCTTCTCCTACGGCGACACCCTGCTCGTCGAGCACGCCGTCGAGGGACGCGAGCTCGCCGTCAGCGTCGTGGAGGACGCGGACGGCATCCGCGCCCTGCCCGCCGTCGAGATCGTCACGGACGGTCCCTACGACTACGACGCGCGCTACAACCCCGGGCGCACCGAGTACTTCTCCCCCGCCCGGCTCTCCACCGCCGAGGCCGACGCCGTCGCGGCCGTCGCGGTCTCGGCGCACCAGACCCTCGGCCTGCGCCACCTGTCACGCACCGACCTGATCCTGGACTCCGCGGGCGCGCCCCAGTTCCTCGAGGTCAACGTGGCACCCGGCATGACCGAGACGTCGCTCTTCCCGCAGGCAGCGATCGCCGGCGGGCACGACCTGCCGAAGCTGTACCGGTCGCTGGTGCTGACGGCGCTCGCGTGAGCTGATCTGTCCTCGCCCGGATGTTTCACGTGGAACGTCCGTCGGCCCGTTCAAGCAACGACTCAAAACCGCGCGATCAGGTCGCAGCGTGGATCCGGTCGTCGCGTCCGCACATCGGATCTCGGAGCGAGCGTTCACGCGGCTCGATTCGAGCGTCGAACTGGCCCACGGTTCGACGACGGTCTCGACCGGTCGTCCCCGGCCTCGCTCGGGCTGCGAACTGCGAGTAGCTGTGGCTCTCCCGACCAATCCGCGGGTCATTCTTGTCCGGGGGGACCGGTCGGTGCTCGAGCTACCGGGTGCCGTCTTGGCGGCCGTGGTGATCGCTCGGCTCGACGCAGGATCAATCGGACCGTGGCAAGTCAGATCCCGGATCGCTGCCCGACGCCGGCCTCGCGGGTCGCCGAGCTCGCGGGTCGCCGAGCTCGCGGGTGGCCCGGTGGCCTCGCACGTAGCCGGGGAGTTCGACGCCGGGCCGGCCTTCACTCCGGCGAGCGGGTGGGCTCTGTGCAGCGCTCTGTGCAGCCAGAGTGCAGCAAATGATGCGTATTGGTGCACTTTCGCTGCACAGAGCGCTGCACTGAGGTCGAGCGGGCGGACTGGCCGGGCGGGTCGTCGGTACGCGCGTCGGTGATCGAGCACGGGATGAACCCCGATCGAGCGGACGGCGCCCCGCACCCGCCGGCGAGTTCGAGGAGATCGTCGCGCGGCTGCTCGCGGGAGTGCCGCCCCAGGGTCGTGCCCTGGTCTCGATCGACGGCGTCGGAGCGAGCGGCAAGAGCACCTTCGCTTCGCACCTGGCGCATCGCATCGACACGCGGCCGGTGACCGTCTTGCAGGTGGATGACTTGTTCAACCCCGTGACCGAAACCCTCAGATACAACGCACGACGAGCGAACGACCCGCCGTTGCGGCCACCGTTGATTACCAGGGCTATCCCTCTTCGACGAGCGAGACCGCCCGAGGGGCAGCGAGGCGAACGACGTCGTGTCGGCATATCTCATGACCGCCGGCGGGCCGCTTCGTCGCCAACTCCGGGCAGCTTCTCGTGTCCGCTGTCGCTCGACCCTCGTGTCGGCGGGTCGCCCGCGACCTGTTTGCGTGTCTCGCCGGGCATCACCTCGGACTACCAGGTCAGGACGGCGTCGATCCTGCCGAGCCAAGCCTTCGTCGCGACCTCCAGCGCGGACGTTGCGGGAGACCAGCAGCGTGTGCGCCGGGTCCGCGAGGAGGTCACGCACCTCGGCCCGCACCCGCGTGGGGTCACCGAGCAACCACAGGTAGGCGTGCGTGTCGAGCAAGTACGCCGTCATTCCCAAACCCGCAGGTCGGCGTCGGGCAGCGGTTCGTCGAAGGTGTCCGGGGTGGTGAACTCCATGGAGCCGAACGTGCGGGGCGGGGTCGGCGCCAACGCGACGAGACGGGCGCCGGGCGAGCCGGCGCGGCCGATGATGACGATCTCGCCTCGTTCGGCGCGAGCGACGAGCTCAGACAGGTGTGCCTTCGCGTCCTGCACATTCACGACCTCGCGCGCGCCCCCGGCGTTGTCCGTCCTGCCAGGCTACCTAGTCCGCACCGCCTGGATCAGGTCCCGTTCCCCCGCTTCCGGTCCCCGTCCGAGCGATCGGTTGCTCGTGCTCGTGCTCGTGCTCGTGCTCGGAGTTTCACGTGGAACCACGATCGTTGCCGGGCCGGCCCGGCCGGCTCGGGCGAACGAGCCGGCCGTCGTGGACGAGGGCGAGCGCCTGGATGCGGTCGCCTCGGTCCCGCTGCCTCCGGATCGGGCTCAGCTGAGCCCCTTCTTGTGCGCGCGGACCAGGAACCTGTGGCTGGTGACGTCAAAGCTTCCGGTTCTCCGGATGTGGGCGTCGAGGCTGCGCAGGTGCTCCCCCGAGCTCTCCGCGTCGAAGCCGGGCACCTGCCAGGGCACCGAACGGAGCTGGAACACCACGGCACCCACGTCGAAGAAGCGCGCGACGGGGTAGTCCTCGCGCGCATTGTCGATCACCATGCCCACGTCCTCGAGCCCGGCGACTGTCGAGGCGAGTGTGCGCGCGTCCGGCGGAACCGGCGGCGGAACGTCGAGAGCGTCATTGAACTCCAGGTCGTTCCGGCTGCCGACCTGTTGGGTGAGGAGAACGCCGTGCGGCGCGAGCACCCGTGCCGTTTGCGCCGGGTCAAGCAATCCATGTCGGTTAAGGACGAGCGTCACCTCCCCATCCCCGACGGGCAGTGTCGAGCCGCTACCTGCTCGGACGTCGACCCCCAGCGGCGCGAGTCGCGCCGTCGCGACGGGCAGATTGGGCGGGTAGGGCTCCGTTGCTATCGCGGCGGGCAGCGGAGCGAGACTGGCGAGGAGTTCACCGCCACCGGTGTCGACGTCGAGCAGGCTGGTGACCTGCGGCAGCTCGTCGCGGGCGAGGGAGAGGTAGTCCCAGGGCAGGCAACCACGATCGACCCGTCCGGTCAGCCACGAGAAGTCCCAGCCGACGACGGCGGCGCGCAGGGCGTCGGAGATGAGCTCTTCGTAGGTACGGCCGATCATAGGGGCGCGCTCGCCAAGGTTGTGGGGCATGCGAGTCCTTCGTGGAGGGGGGTCGGCATCGTCGTCGATCACTGCGAACGAGAAATGCTCACACTCAAAGGCGCGGCGGCGGCGGGGGGGGTCCGCGAGGCGGCGCATCGCCCGTCCGGTCCGTCCCGGCTTGGAGTGCCGGGCGCCGAGGAGGGGCCGCACCGAGCGGCTAGCTATCTCGCATGCCCGTCAGGGTAGCGGTGCGCCCTCGGATCTCCACGCCGAATATTCACCGCACGGACAGAGGTCGAGCTGCCGTGGTTGGCGCTGGTTGTCCTTGCGCTGCTCACAGAACGCCAGGATCTGCGACTCGGAGTGGAGCTGGGTCGTCACCTGTTTCACGTGAAGCTCCTGGACCGCACCGGGGATCAGGCCTTGTCACGAGACTCTCGCTCTTCCGCTCTCGACCGTCCCGCCGAACAGCGCACGCGGATCGTCGACGCAGCCGAGACAGTCCCGCCGAGCGTAGCTGGATTGCCTCTCCGGGAGGACCCGCCCTCCTTCGACGGGACGGAGGAGACCCGCGGGTGGATCGTCCCGCAGCCCGTCGCCGTCGGACGTCCTGGTTGAAACAGTCATCGGGTACCCCCTCCCCCGACGCTGTAAGGAACCGACCGATGTCCACAGCCACCCGATCTTCCCGTTCCGGTCCCACCAGGAGGGCAGTCGTCGGTCTGGGGATCACGGCCGTCCCGCTGATGGCCGGCGCCTCGTGTTCCGCGCCGCGGTCCCCGCCAAGCCCGCGGCACGAGGAGGGACCGAGGCAGATTCCATTGGAGACGCCCTGCTGTCGCTGCCGGCCCCACGGGGAAGAGCCCGATCGGCACGGTCGATCTGCACCTGGTCGACCGAAGCCACCCCGACCCGCTGGTTCCCTCGAAGCCCTATCGCGAACTGCTGGTCAGCGTGTGGTACCCGGCGAAGTAGCAATCGCGCCGTCCCGTCGCCCACGGAGCTGACCGAGAGGGTCATCCAGGACCTGCTCGAAAAGCACGAGCGGGCAAGGGTGACGGACCTGAAGTTCGCCCTCGACCGGCTGGCGGACCTCGACCGCGACACAACCCCGGCGCGGAAGGCATGCCGCTGCCGGCCGGGTTGCCCGGCGCGTTGGAACTTTCCCGGATAGGGATGCTCGGTCAGTTCTCGGCACATCGGACCGCCTGTTTCACGTGAAACGGAGTCCCCGACCGGTCGATGCCGTATGCGACTCCGGCTCTCTGGTGCGACCGAACCAACCGGACCGACTCCCGTGAGGCCTCCAAGGGGCGCTTTCCCGCGGGAACGCGTCCTCAGCGCGAACGAGGAATGCCTCCACCACCACCGCCCTCGGCGTCACGGGAGCCGCGGGAAACCTCGACCGGCGAGGTTCTTCGGTACCGGGAGTCGGGTGGCTTTCCCGGTTCAGCCTGTGCGAGCATCCGGACATGGGCCTGATGCTCGTGCTGCTCGGAGCCATTACCGCAGGCCTGGCAGGAGTGGTTGCTGCTCGCGCGAACCCGAACACGCCCGTCCGGTTCTGGGGTCATCCACCGGTCAGGCCGTGGTCCTACTGGATCCTCTTCTGGCTGTACATCGGCGCAATCGTCGTGGGAACCAGTGAGCTCCGGCAGCAGATCGGTTTCTGGTTGAGCCTTCTCGTCGCCATGCTCGCATCGGTCGTTCCGTTCTATGCGACGCAGGTCCTGATCCGTCGCGGCCGGCGGTCACGCCGGGTCGTCACGCGTGATCCTGAGAACTAGCGGACCGGGCCACAGGTTCGACGCTGGGGTCTCGACGTCGAAACCCCAGCGACTCCCCCGGGCGGGTCAACATCCCCCGACGACCTTGACCTGCGGCGTCACTCGCTCCTGAGCAGACCCGGATCCTGCGGCGACAGGGTCTCGAGGATCCGGTTGAGGTCCTGCACCGAGGCGAACTCGACGGTGAGTCGCCCCTTGCTCTTCCCCAGTGCGATCTTGACCCGGGTCTCGAACCGGTCGGACAGCCGGGAAGCCAGGTTGTCGAGCGCTGCGTTCCGCTCCCCCGCGCGCGGGCGGTGCACGACGGGCGCCGGCACGTTGTCCCCGCCGAGCGAGACGATCTCCTCGGTCGCCCGGACCGACAGGCCCTCCGCAACGATCCGCTGGGCTAGCCGTTCGATCGCCACGACGTCGTCCAGCCCGAGCAGCGCGCGAGCGTGCCCGGCCGAGAGCACGCCGGCGGCGAGCCGGCGCTGGACCAGCGGCGGGAGCCGCAGCAGGCGCAGGGTGTTGGAGATCTGCGGCCGCGACCGCGAGATCCGCGCGGCGAGCTCCTCGTGGGTGCAGCCGAAGTCGTCCAAGAGCTGCCGGTAGGCCGCGGCCTCCTCGAGCGGGTTTAGCTGAGCGCGGTGCAGGTTCTCCAGCAGGGCGTCCCGAAGCAGGTCGGCGTCGTCGGTCTCCCGGATGATCGCGGGCACCGAGTCCAGCCCCGCCAGTCGGGTCGCGCGCCAGCGGCGCTCCCCCATGATCAGCTCGTACGCGGTGCCGTCCTCGCCCGCCGCCGCGCGGACGACGATCGGCTGGAGCACGCCGATCTCACGAATCGAGTCGGCGAGCTCGGTCATCGCCTCCTCGTCGAAGGCGGTGCGCGGCTGGCGAGCGTTCGGGCGGATCGAGTCGAGGGCCAGGTCGGCGAACCGCGCGCCCGGAACGGGCAGCAGCCCGTCGTCGGGCTCGGCCTTCTCGGGAAGCTCGTCGAGCTCGGGCAGGTCGGCCGCACCCGATCCGAGCGTGAACGTTCGCGCGTCCTCGATGTCGGCCGGCGCCTCCGGCTCGTCCAGCTCGACCGGCCGCGGCACGACGGCGAGCCCACCGGTGTTGTGCGGGAAGAACACGTCAACCGGACGGTTGGAATCCGTGCCGGTCGGGATCAGAGCTCCCAAGCCCCGACCCAGTCCGCGCCGCTTCTCGCTCATCGGTCCTCCTCCGTGCTCACGATGTTCTGCGTGCGGGACGATCCGCCTGGTAGTCCGTCCACTGGTCCCACGGCGTGCGCGGCGCCACGCTCCGAGAACTCGCGCGCGGCCTCGAGGTAGGCGAGCGCCCCGCTCGAGCCCGGGTCGTGCGTCATCACGGTCTGGCCGTAGCTCGGGGCTTCCGAGACCCGTACCGACCGCGGCACCGTCGTGCGCAGGGTCTTCTCCGGGAAATGCTTCCTGACCTCGGCGACCACCTGCTGCGCGAGGTTCGTCCGGGAGTCGTACATGGTCAGCAGGATCGTCGAGACGTGCAGCGTCGGGTTGAGGTGCGACTGGATCAGCTGGATCGTCTTGAGGAGCGAGCTGAGTCCCTCGAGCGCGTAGTACTCGCACTGGATCGGGATGAGCACCTCGCGTGCGACCGCGAACGCGTTGACGGTCAGCAGGCCCAGGCTCGGGGGGCAGTCCACGAACACGTAGTCGAGCGGCTCCTCACCGTTCGCGATGCGCTCGGCGAGGTAGGTGTCGAGGGCGACCTTCAGGCGGGTTTCACGTGAAACCATCGAGACCAGTTCGATCTCCGCTCCCGACAGGTCGATCGTCGCCGGGACGCAGAACAGTCTCGGGATGTCGGGGCACTGGACGACCGCCCCGCGCAGCGGTGCGCCGTCGACCAGGACCTCGTACACCGACGGCGTCCCGGCGTGGTGGTCGACGCCGAGCGCGGTCGAGGCGTTGCCCTGCGGGTCGTTGTCGATCACCAGGACGTTGAGCCCGGCCTGCGCGAGGGCGGCCGCGAGGTTCACGGTGGTCGTCGTCTTGCCGACGCCACCCTTCTGGTTGGCGACGGTGATCACCCGGGTCGCGGCCGGCCGCGGGAAGCGCCGGCCGCGCAGCTCGATGCGGCGTCGAGCGTCGAGCGCGAGCTGGGCCAGCAGCGGGGAGTCCGTATCGTCGATCTGCGGCAGGGCGCTCACCAGAGCCGCTCGTCGCTGGTCGTCGGCCTCGTCCTTCACCAGGCGCCCCTGCCGCAGCATCTTTCCCATGATGACCGCGCCGGGGAAATGGCTGCGCGGACCCTCTGGTCCGCGTACCCCGAAGACATCGTCGGTCTGTGCCATCGAATCTCCTGTCACTTCTCGCGATCCCGCCGGGGTGCCGCGGTCTGTGCCGCTCCCGCCCGACTCAAAGACGAGCCGCGCACAGTCTCTCGCACGACACGCACCACCGTGGTGCTCTCCACGCCGTCGATGGTCAAAGCTTCGAGAATTTCCACCTGGCCGGCGCCGAGCTTCTTCAATGCGCTGCGGGCCTTCGCGACCTCGACGGGAGCCTGTCGACCCTTGAGCGCGACCAGAACACCACCCTTGACCAGCAACGGAAGGGTCCAGCGCCCGAGCCGATCCATCGGGGCGACGGCTCGCGCGGTGATCGCCTCCGCCTGCAGCTCACCGTGCAGCTCCTCGGCCCGGCCCCGGCGCACGACCGCGTTCGCCAGCCCCAGCTCGGCGACCACCTCGGTCAGCCACTCGGCGCGGCGTTCCATCGGCTCGAGGAGGATGACCTCCACCTCCGGGAGCATCGCGGCGAGCACGACGCCGGGCAGGCCGGCCCCCGAGCCGACGTCGATCAGCCGCCCGGTGGTCGGCAGGAACTGCGCGACGGCGGCCGAGTTCAGCAGGTGGCGTTCCCACAGCCGGGACACCTCGCGCGGCCCGATCAGCCCGCGCAGGACTCCCTGCTCGGTGAGCAGGCGATGAAAGTGAACGAGGATCGGGTAGGCCGCACCGAGGTAGGTGGCCACCCGCTCGTCATTCTCGAGAGGGTCCGGCTCGATCGGGTCGGGGTCGATCGGGTCCGGCTCGATGGGGTCCGGCTGGGGCTGTTCGCCGCGCGCGCCGTCCGGGGTGGTCTCCACTGGTGCTCCCTGAGCAGAAGGTCTGTGGCCGGCCCACGAGACTTTAGCGGGCCCGGCCCTGGTAACAATCGGGCTCGGCTTTCCCGGGGGCCACCCGCCGAGGGAACGGGCGAGTCGGCATTCCGTCGGCGGGTGTTTCACGTGAAACGCCCGCCGACGCGTCGCCGCGGTGCCCCGGAGCTACCGCGGGCGGGCGATGGTGCCTAGGTCAGGCGGGGCGCACGACGACGTGCCGGGCGGGCTCGACGCCGTCCGACTCGCTCACCAGGCCGGCCTCGGCCACGGCGTCGTGCACGACCTTGCGCTCGAACGGGTTCATCGCCTCGAGGGCGAGGGACTCCCCGCTCGCGCGAACCGTCGCGATCGCTGCCTCGGCGACCTTGAGGAGCTCGGCCCGGCGGCCGGCCCGGTAGCCGGCGACGTCCAGCATGAGACGGCTCCGGTCCCCCGTCTTGGCCTGAACCGCGAGCCTGGTCAGCTCCTGGAGTGCGTCGAGGACCTCGCCATCGGGACCGGCGAGCCGGCGCAACGAGCGCTCGGCACCCTCTTCGCCGAGGATCTCGACCGCTGCCCGGCCGTGGTCGACGTCGATCTCGATGTCGCCGTCGAGGTCGGCGATGTCGAGCAGCTCCTCGAGGTAGTCGGCCGCGATCTCGCCTTCTTCCTCGAGCCGCTTCGTCGCCGTCTTCTCGTCGACCGGAATCTCCCGGTCAGCTGACGTGGTCATCAAGACTCCTCGTAGACACAACTCGTGCCGGCGAACCGGCCGCGGTCACTTCTTAGGCTGGGTCGGCGACGCAGGTGGGGCGGTGTCGCCCGGCTTGCGCTTTTTCGCGGCGGGGGGCGTCGTCGGGCTCGTGGGCGCGGGCGGGCGCTGCTCGCCATCGGTCGCACCGGCCGCCTCCCCCTGCACGGGCCTCGGCCGGGCGCGGTCCTTACGGACCGGCTGCTGCCGCTGGCCCTTGGACGGGGCCCCCTCGATCACCGTAGTGCCACCGTCGGTGGTCGTGATCGGGTCGATGGCGATGCCCTTGCGCGCCTTGCGGGCGTGCATCGCCCGCTCCGCCTGCGAACCCGGTGCCGGCATGCGGCGGATCGTGTAGAACTGCTGACCCATCGACCAGATGTTCGTCGTCGTCCAGTAGAGCAGGACACCGATCGGGAAGTTGACCCCCGAGAACGCGAAGACCAGCGGCAGCACGTACAGCAGGACCTTCTGCTGCTGGGCCATCGGACCCTCGAGCGCGGACGGCGGCATGTTCTTCATGGTCAGCTGGCGCTGGGTGAGGAACGTGGTGAGCGTCATCGCGCCGATCAGCAGGACCGTCACGATGATGGTGCTGGTCTTGGTGGCGCCGCCGGCGCCCATGAACGTCGAGGACAGCGGGGCGCCGAGGATCGTCGACTTCTCGGCCTGCGAGGCGACCGCCTTGCCGATCGGTCCGATCGGCGCACGCGAGCCGTCCGCGATGTGGCCGAGCGAGCTGAGCACCCGGAAGAGCGCGAAGAAGATCGGCGACTGCGCCAGGATCGGCAGGCAGGAGGAGAACGGGTTGGTCCCGTGCTTCTTGTACAGCGCCATCGTCTCGCGGCTCATGGCCTCGCGCGACGCCGGGTCGCCCTTGCCCTTGTACTTCTTCTGGATCGCCTGCATCTCGGGGGCGAGCATCTGCATGCCACGCGACGCCCGGATCTGCTTGAAGAACAGCGGGATGAGCAGGATCCGCATCACGATCACGAGCCCGACGATCGACAGGCCCCAGGTCGCACCGCTTGCCGGGCTCATCCCGATCGCGCTGAGCGCGGAGTGCGCCAGATACATGATCCAGGCCACCACCCACTCGAGCGGTAGGAGGATCTTGAAGAAGTCCATCGGAGCAGTCCCTCACGTCAGTCAGAAAGCAGATGGCGCCCGCGAGGGCTCATGTCGGTCAGTGGTGCGGGTGCGCAGGATGCGCAGGCACCCTGCCCGGGGGAACGTCGTCAACGCCGCCAGGGTTCCACGGGTTGCACCGCAGGAGGCGCCACGCCGCGAGGCGGGTCCCCCGCACGACGCCGTGCCGCTGAACCGAGAGCAGTGCGTACTGCGAACATGACGGGTAGAACCGGCAGGTCGATCCGTAGAGGGGCGACACCACGAGCTGGTACAGCCGCAGCAGACCCACGACGAGGCGTGCCGGGAGCCGCACGAGGTAGGCCAGTGCGGCAGCGATCCTCGAGCGCAGCTTGACCGGGTCGACGCGGGAGTCGGTCGCCAGGTGAGAGTCAGACATGGGATGAATTGCTGTCACGTCGTCACCTGGTCCGCTGCCGTTCGATCCGTCGTCGGGCACCGAGCAGGGCGGCGTCGAAATCCCGACCGAGAACAGTCGAGTCCAGGTCGCCAGAGCCCGGCAACGCACGAACGACCAGTCGCCCACCGTCAGGCAACTGGTCGATCCGGTGACTCACCACAGCTCGCAACCTCCGCTTGACGCGGTTTCTCACGACCGCATTCCCGACTGCTTTGGAGACCACAAACCCTACGACCACCGGGCCGGGAACGACTGGGTCGCATCCGAGGTGGACGACGAGGCTCTGGCGCCCACAGCGTGCACCTCGGCGCACCGCCCGCTCGAAATCAGCGGGGCGGCGCATCCGGTGCCGGGCGGGAAGCACCCGTGCTGGGTCAGGCTGAAAGCTCGGCGCGACCCTTGCGGCGACGACCCGCGAGGATCGCCCGGCCCGCGCGGGTACGCATGCGCAGGCGAAAACCGTGGGTCTTCGCCCGGCGCCGGACGTTCGGCTGGAAGGTCCGCTTGGTCACGATTTTCTCCAACTACTTCGAGGAAGCGCAGCGTCCGGGAACGGACGATGCAGGTCTGCTGCCAGCGTTGAGGCTCGGTGCACTCACCGGGCACCTGCGTACCGTGCGGGCACGGCACAGGAGCCGTCAACAGCGGCCTGTCGACATTACGCTCACGGCCACCTGACGGTCAAACCGCGCCGAGTTCGACCGTCGCGGCGAATTCTTGTCGTTCTCACCCAGTGAGAAGGGGTTGCCTCGTCCGCACCTGTGGAAAAGTATGTGGACTCAGGCGACTCGTGGAAGACTGCGGGCTCGATGATCGACGATCTGCAGCGAGGAATCCACGTGTCTGGACAGGACGAGGGCGTCACTCAGGTCTGGGAACGGACCGTCGCCGAGATCGAGCAGAGTCCCGACGTCACGCCCCGCCAGTTCGCCTTCGTCAAGCTCGCCAAACCGCTCGGGCTGCTCAACGACACGCTGCTGCTCGCCGTCGGGAACGATCTGACCAAGGACTACCTCGAGTCGCGGGTGCGCAGCGAGGTCACCGAGGCCCTGTCGCACGCGCTCGGCCGCGAGGCCCGGTTCGCGATCACGGTCGACTCGGACCTGAACACCATGACGGCACCCAACCTGCGGCCCGTCGCGGCCCCGGCCTCGGTGCCCGGTGAGACCACGCACGGCTATCCCGAGGACGACGACACCTGGGACGAGCCGCTGCAGCCCGCGTACATGGGCCAGCGCACGAACCACGGCAAGAAGGCCCCGCCCGTCGAGCCGGTCCGGCTCAACCCGAAGTACCTCTTCGAGACGTTCGTTATCGGCTCGTCCAACCGGTTCGCCCACGCAGCCGCGGTGGCGGTAGCGGAGGCGCCGGCCAAGGCGTACAACCCGCTGTTCATCTACGGCGACTCGGGCCTGGGCAAGACGCACCTGCTGCACGCGATCGGCCACTACGCCCACAACCTCTACCCGAGCGTGCGGGTGCGGTACGTGAACTCCGAGGAGTTCACCAACGACTTCATCAACTCGATCCGTGACGACAAGGCCGGCGCGTTCCAGCGCCGCTACCGCGACGTCGACGTCCTGCTCGTGGACGATATCCAGTTCCTGCAGGGCAAGGAACAGACGATGGAGGAGTTCTTCCACACCTTCAACACGCTGCACAACTCGAACAAGCAGGTCGTGATCACCTCCGACCTGCCGCCCAAACAGCTGAACGGGTTCGAGGACCGCATGCGGTCCAGGTTCGAGTGGGGCCTGATCACCGACGTCCAGCCGCCCGACCTCGAGACCCGCATCGCGATCCTGCGCAAGAAGGCCGGCAGCGAGGGTCTCCAGGCGCCCGACGACGTCCTGGAGTACATCGCCTCGAAGATCTCGGCCAACATCCGCGAGCTCGAGGGTGCGCTGATCCGGGTGACCGCATTCGCGAACCTGAACCGTCAGCAGGTCGACCGGTCGCTGGCCGAGATCGTCCTGCGGGACCTCATCAGCGATGAGAACGCCGAGCAGATCACCGCGTCGGCGGTCATCGGCCAGACGGCGGGGTACTTCGGTCTGGCGATCGAGGACCTGTGCGGTCCGTCGCGTTCACGGGTCCTGGTCACGGCCCGGCAGATCGCCATGTACCTGTGCCGTGAGCTCACCGACATGTCGCTGCCCAAGATCGGGCAGGCCTTCGGTAACCGGGACCACACCACGGTCATGCACGCGAACCGCAAGATCCGCGAGCAGATGGCTGAGCGGCGATCGACCTACAACCAGGTCACCGAGCTCACCAGCCGGATCAAACAGCAACGCCGCAACTGACCGACCCACCGACCGACCGCTGGTCGGTCGCTGACCGGACCGCTGACCGGACCGCCAACCAGCGGCTGACCACCTCTGCCCGCCGCAGCAACCCCGCTCGAGGTCCCCTCGAGCCCCCTCGACGCGCCCGGACGCGCGACGAAAATCCGCCGTTTCGATGAATGTACACACCTGTGCATATCTCTGTGGACGGGTGTGGACGGCATGCTTGGCCGGATGTGGACGGAGCGGGCCGGATCCGTGGACGGAGCCGCGAACCTTGTAGTTCGTCCACCGGTCCGAATGACAAGAACCTTGTCGTTCCCCCACCACGTCCACACCCGCTTCGTCGCCGTGACCTGCAACTCGATGCTTCGTCCACACAGTGCACAGAGGCGATGACAACGACGAACTTGTTCTTCATCAGGGATCCACAGCGCCTTCATCTCTTCGATCTGCGACCTCACGCGATGCCGGCTGAACTACATCCCCACGGGTATCGGACTGTCTCCGCACCCGGGTAGTGTTCGCTCGAACCTCTCGACGGGAACCGTCGCGATTCACCACTAAGGGGCGTGTGATGAAGTTCCGGGTCGAACGCGATGTGCTGGCGGAAGCCGTCACCTGGACCGCACGATCCCTGCCGACCAGACCGCCCGTTCCCGTCCTGGCCGGGGTGCGCATCGAGGCCGACCCGAGCGGGATCCTGTACCTCTCGAGCTTCGACTACGAGGTCTCCGCACGCTCCGAGATCGCCGCCGAGGTCAGCGAACCCGGCGTCGTCCTGGTCTCGGGTCGCCTGCTCGCGGAGATCTCCCGGGCCCTGCCGGCCAAGCCGGTCGACGTCATCCTGGATGGCACGAAAGTGACCGTGACCTGCGGTGCGAGTCGTTTCACACTGCTCACCATGCCGGTCGAGGACTACCCCGCGCTGCCGGCGATGCCGGAGATCACCGGCACGATCGACGGCGACCAGCTGACCCGCGCGGTTGCCCAGGTGACCGTCGCCGCGAGCCGGGATGACACCCTCCCGCTGCTCACGGCCGTCCGGATGGAGATCGAGGGCGAAAAGATCACGCTCCTCGCGACCGACCGCTACCGGCTCGCGCTGCGCGAGCTCACCTGGACGCAGGCCTCGCCCGACACCTCGATCGTCGCCCTCGTCCGGGCCCGCACGCTGTCCGACGCGGCGAAGTCGCTGAGCGGTTCCGCCCAGGTGAACATCGCGCTGGCCACCGGCTCGGGGGTCGATCTCATCGGCTTCGAGGCCGGCGGCCGCCACACGACCTCGCTCCTCGTCGACGGCGACTACCCGGCCGTGCGCCGGCTGTTCCCGGACGAGACCCCGATCCACGCCGTGGTCTCGACCCAGGCCCTGTCCGACGCGGCCAAGCGGGTCGCGCTGGTCGCCGAGCGCAACACCCCGATCCGGCTGTCGTTCTCCGAGGGCCAGGTCGTGCTCGACGCCGGCCAAGGTGACGACGCGCAGGCCTCCGAGGCCCTCGAGGCCTCCCTGGTCGGTGAGGAGATCTCGGTGGCCTTCAACCCACAGTTCCTCCTGGACGGCCTCGGTGCGCTGAACACCGACTTCGTGCGGCTGTCGTTCACCCACCCGAACAAGCCGGTCGAGTTCACCGGCCAGGTCTCGCTCGACGGGGACGATCTCCAGGAATACCGGTACCTGCTGGTACCGATCCGTTTCGCTAGCTGACAGGTTGACAATGGCGCGGCAGCACATGCACATCGGCCTGGTCGGTCTCGGCAAGATGGGCGCAAACATGCGCGAGCGCCTTCGCGGCGCCGACATCGAGGTCACGGGATTCGACCGCAACCCGGACGTCTCGGACGTCCCCTCGCTGAGTGGCCTGGTCGACGCCTTGCCCGAGGGGCGGCGCATCGTGTGGGTGATGGTCCCCGCCGGGCCACCCACGCTGGCCGTCGTCGAGGAGCTCAAGGACCTGCTCAGAGCCGGTGACGTCGTCATCGAGGGCGGCAACTCGCACTTCGCCGACGACGCCCGGCACGCGGCGTCCCTCGCCGAGCAGGGCATCGGCTACCTCGATGCCGGAGTCTCCGGTGGGGTGTGGGGCCTGAAGAACGGCTACGGGCTCATGGTCGGCGGCGAGGACGAGCTCGTCGAGGCCGCGATGCCGATCTTCGACGCACTGCGCCCGGAAGGCCCGCGCGAAGAGGGCTTTGTGCACGCCGGCGCAGCCGGTGCCGGGCACTACGCGAAGATGGTGCACAACGGCATCGAGTACGGCCTGATGCAGGCCTACGCCGAGGGCTACGAGCTGCTCGAGGCGAGCCCGCTGATCACCGACGTGCCGGGCACGCTCAAGGCCTGGAGCCGCGGCACGGTCGTGCGGTCGTGGCTGCTGGATCTGCTGGTGAAGGCCCTCGAGGAGGATCCCGAGCTGGGCGACATCAGCGACTGGGTCGAGGACTCCGGTGAGGGTCGCTGGACCGTGGATGCGGCGATCGACCATGCCGTCCCGCTGCCGGTGATCTCGGCGGCGCTGTTCGCCAGGTTCGCGTCACGGCAGGGTGCCTCGCCGGCCATGAAGGTCGTCGCGGCACTGCGCCAGCAGTTCGGCGGGCACGCGGTCAAGCCCGCAGGCCCGGCTTCCTGACCGACGCTCACCGTCGCGACCACCCGCTAGCGACCACGAACCCCAGGACCGTCCAACCGGCGAGGATCGACAAGTCGTGTACGTCTCCCACCTCTCCCTCGTGGACTTCAGGTCCTACGCGGGAGTCGACGTCGAGCTCGACCGGGGGGTCACGTCCCTCGTCGGACCCAACGGCCAGGGCAAGACGAACCTGATCGAGGCGCTCGGCTACGTCGCGACGCTGAGCAGTCACCGGGTGCCGTCCGACGCCGCGCTGATCCGCTCGGGGGCCGCCCGCGCCGTCGTCCGGGCCCGGGTCGTGCGGGACGACCGGTCGCGACTGATCGAGATCGAGATCACCGCCGGCAAGGCGAACCGGGCCCGCATCAACCGCTCGCCGGTCCCCCGGCCCCGCGACGTGCTCGGCATCCTGCGCACGGTGCTGTTCGCCCCGGAGGATCTCGCGCTCGTCAAGGGCGATCCGGACGGGCGCCGGCGGTTCCTCGACGAGCTCGCGGTGCTCGTCAGCCCCCGGATGGTCGGCGTCTTCGGCGACTACGACCGCGTGCTGCGCCAGCGCAGCGCACTGCTGAAGTCGGCCGGCGCCGCCTCGCGCGGCTCGCGGGGAGGCGCGGACCTGCGCACCCTGGACGTGTGGGACGCCAAGCTCGCCGAGACCGGGGCCCAGATCCTGTCCGCCCGGCACGCCCTCGTCGGTGCGCTCTACCAGCATGTCGCCAGCGCGTATGAGCAGGTCAGTGGGGGGCAGGGTGCCGCGCACATGACCTACAGATCCTCCCTCGATGCCGCCCTCGAGCCGCCGTCGTCGCCCGCGGACGGCGACGACGCGACGCCCGCCGACGGCGGGGTCGCCCCCGACGTCGAGCTGCTCGAGGCACGGCTGATGGAGGCCATGGGCCGGCTGCGCGGCAAGGAGATCGAGCGCGGGGTGTGTCTGGTCGGACCGCACCGCGACGACCTGGTCCTGGAGCTCGGGAAGCTGCCGGCCAAGGGGTACGCGAGTCACGGCGAGTCGTGGTCGCTCGCGCTCGCGCTGCGGCTGGCCTCCTACCGGTTGTTGACCCAGCACGACGGACCGGACTGGGTGAGCGACTGGGGCGTGGACGGCGAACCGGTGCTGGTGCTCGACGACGTGTTCGCCGAGCTGGACACCAAGCGCCGCAACCGGCTTGCCGACCTGGTCGCGGGGGCCGGTCAGGTCATCGTCACGGCCGCGGTCGCGAGCGATCTGCCCGAGCAGCTCGCGGGCACGCGGCTCGAGGTGGCCGACGGGCAGGTCACCCGTGTCCCCTGAGCCGCCGCTGCCCGGCGACGACCTCACGCCGCCGCATCGCGGCACGTCCCGACCCGGCCCGGCGGGCGGGGACGGCGAGCCCGACGAAGGCCGGCCGGTCGGCGACCGGGTCGAGCTGACGCCGCCCGCGGAGATTGCGCGCGCCGCTCTCAACCGGGCCAAGGCCGCGGCCGCCGGCCGGGGGATCCGGCCCGGGCAGGCACCGCGGCGGCGCAGCCCGCTCGAGCCGCTGCGGGGATCGCCCGGCCGGGACGGACGCGACCCGCGCCTGGTCGCCGACACCCTCGCGGCGCTCGTTCGGGACCGCGGCTGGACCGAGGATGTGTCCGTCGGTGGTGTGATCGGCCGGTGGCGCGACGTCGTCGGCGACCAGATCGCGGACCACTGCACCCCCGAGAACTTCGAGGACGGCGTCCTGCTGGTGCGTACCGACTCCACGAGCTGGGCGACCAACCTGAAGCTGCTCGTCCCCCAGCTGCTGCGCCGGCTCGCGGACGACGTCGGCGAGGGCGTGGTGCGCGAGGTGAAGGTCGCCGGGCCGGTCGGACCGGGCTTCAAGAAGGGTCCGCGATCGGTTCCGGGCCGAGGTCCGCGAGATACCTACGGTTAGAGCCTGTGGAAGAAGGGGTCAGGCGCGCTCGCCAGGTAGACTGTGGAGGTCATTCCTGGTGCGTCTGTGCCCGGAACTTCAGCGCCCGGGAGTGATCCGGCCCACCGGCTCGGTCCGTCCGCGTGTGCGAGAGCTTGAGGAGTACCCCCGCCCGTGGCCGACCAGAGCCCCACAAACGGTGCCAGCACGACGACCGATGGCAGCTACAACGCTAGTGCCATCACCGTGCTCGAGGGCCTCGAGGCAGTTCGTAAGCGACCCGGAATGTACATCGGATCGACCGGCGAGCGCGGCCTGCACCACCTGGTGCAGGAGGTCGTGGACAACTCGGTCGACGAGGCCATGGCCGGGTACTGCGACCACATCGAGGTCACCCTGCTCGCCGACGGCGGCGTGCGGTGCGTCGACAACGGCCGCGGCATCCCGGTCGGCATCGTCGAGAGTGAGGGGAAGTCGGCCGTCGAGGTCGTGCTCACCGTGCTGCACGCCGGCGGAAAGTTCGGCGGCTCCGGGTACGCGGTCTCCGGCGGGCTGCACGGCGTCGGCGTCTCGGTCGTCAACGCGCTCAGCGCGACCCTCGAGGTCGAGGTGCGCCGGCAGGGATCGGTCTGGCGGCAGAGCTTCGCCGACGGCTTCCCGCAGGGACCGCTGTCCCAGGACGAGGACTCCGACGAGACCGGCACCACGGTGACCTTCTGGGCCAGCGACGTGATCTTCGAGACCACCACGTACGACTTCGAGACCTTGCGTGTGCGCTTCCAGCAGATGGCCTTCCTGAACAAGGGCCTGCAGATCTCGCTCACCGACGAGCGTCCCGGCCACACCGGCACCGCCGACGAGGTGGTCGGCGACGCCGCCGAGATCGCACCGCACCGCACGGTGACCTACAAGTACGACGGCGGTCTGATCGACTACGTCCAGCACCTCAACTCGGCGAAGAAGGTCGAGCTGGTCCACCCGGAGATCATCGACTTCGAGTCCGAGGACGCCGAGCGCGGGCTGTCGGTCGAGATCGCGATGCAGTGGACGGGCGCCTACACGGAGTCCGTGCACACCTACGCGAACACCATCGCGACCACCGAGGGCGGTACCCACGAGGAGGGCTTCCGCGCGGCGATGACCTCCCTGGTCAACCGGTACGCGCGCGAGAAGAACTGGCTCAAGGAGAAGGACGACAACCTCACCGGGGACGACATCCGCGAGGGGCTCACCGCCGTCATCTCGATCAAGCTCCACGAGCCGCAGTTCGAGGGCCAGACCAAGACCAAGCTCGGCAACACCGAGGCCAAGACGTTCGTGCAGCGGGTCGTCAACGACCAGCTCGGGCACTGGCTCGAGCAGCACCCGAACGAGGCCCGCGACGTCATCCGCAAGTCGATCCAGGCCTCCGCGGCCCGGATGGCGGCCCGCAAGGCCCGCGAGGCGACCCGGCGCAAGGGCCTGCTGGAGTCCGGCGGCATGCCCGGCAAGCTGCGCGACTGCCAGTCGAACAAGCCCGAAGAGTGCGAGATCTTCATCGTCGAGGGTGACTCGGCCGGCGGTTCCGCGGTCCGCGGGCGCAACCCGCGCACCCAGGCGATCCTGCCCATTCGCGGGAAGATCCTCAACGTCGAGCGGGCCCGGCTCGACCGTGCCCTGGGCAACCAGGAGGTGCAGGCGCTGATCACCGGGTTTGGCACCGGCATCGGCGAGGACTTCGACCTGGCCAAGCTGCGCTATCACAAGATCGTGCTGATGGCCGACGCCGACGTCGACGGCCAGCACATCGCCACCCTGCTGCTCACGCTGTTGTTCCGGTACATGCGTCCGCTGATCGAGCACGGCCACGTGTTCCTCGCCCAGCCGCCGCTGTACCGGATCAAGTGGTCCAACTCGGCGCACGACTACGTGTACTCCGACCGCGAGCGGGACGCGGTCCTGGTCGCCGGGCAGGCCGCCGGCAAGCGCATCCCGAAGGACGGCGGGCTGCAGCGGTACAAGGGTCTCGGCGAGATGGACTACCAGGAGCTGTGGGCGACCACCATGGACCCCGAGCAGCGCACGTTGCTGCAGGTCACGATGGACGACGCCGCGGCCGCGGACGAGATCTTCGCGATCCTGATGGGCGAGGACGTCGAGTCCCGTCGGGCATTCATCCAGCACAACGCCAAGGACGTGCGGTTCCTCGACATCTGACATTCGCAAGCAGGTCAAAGGAACGCACCACAGGTGGTCCGCGCCCGGCGAACATCCCCGGCGCCGCGGGCCCCGCGCGAAAGATGAGGTAGACGGTGACTGATCAGACTCCCGGGTCCAGCGATGGCGAAGGCACGGTCGAGCCCGACGAGGGGGCCCAGACCGCCGCGCACCTGCTGATGCACGGCCGGATCCAGCAGGTGGACCTGCAGCTCGAGATGCAGCGGTCCTACCTGGACTACGCGATGAGCGTGATCGTCGGGCGCGCCCTGCCCGACGTCCGGGACGGCCTCAAGCCCGTCCACAAGCGCGTGCTCTACGCCATGTACGACGGCGGCTACCGCCCCGACCGCGGCTACAACAAGTGCTCGCGCGTCGTCGGCGACGTCATGGGCAAGTACCACCCGCACGGCGACTCCTCGATCTATGACGCGCTCGTGCGCCTGGTGCAGGACTGGTCGATGCGGTACCCGTTGATCGCCGGCCAGGGCAACTTCGGCTCCCCCGGCAACGACCCGGCCGCCGCGCCCCGGTACACCGAGTGCCGGATGGCGACCCTCGCCATGGAGATGGTCCGGGACATCGACGAGGGCACCGTCGACTTCCGCGACAACTACGACGGCAAGAACCAGGAGCCGATCGTCCTGCCTTCGCGGTTCCCGAACCTGCTCGCGAACGGCAGCGCCGGCATCGCCGTCGGCATGGCCACGAACATCCCGCCACACAACCTCCGGGAGATCGCCGAGGGTGTGAAGTGGCACCTCGAGAACCCCGAGGCGACCAAAGAAGAGCTGCTGACCGCGCTCATCGAGCGGATCAAGGGCCCCGACTTCCCCACCGGCGCGACCATCCTCGGGCACCGCGGCATCGAGGACGCCTACCGCACCGGCCGCGGCTCGATCACGATGCGGGCCGTTGTCAACGTCGAGGAGATCCAGAACCGGATCTGCCTGGTCATCACCGAGCTGCCGTACCAGGTCAACCCGGACAACCTCGCGCAGAAGATCGCCGAGCTCGTCAAGGACGGCCGCATGCAGGGCATCGCGGACATCCGCGACGAGACGTCCGGGCGCACCGGCCAGCGGCTGGTGATCGTGCTCAAGCGCGACGCCGTCGCGAAGGTCGTGCTGAACAACCTCTACAAGCACACCCAGCTGCAGGAGAACTTCTCCGCGAACATGCTGGCGCTGGTCGACAACGTGCCGCGCACGCTCAGCCTCGACGCGTTCATCCGGCACTGGGTCACCCACCAGCTGGACGTCATCGTGCGCCGCACGAAGTTCCGGCTGAAGAAGGCCGAGGAGCAGGCGCACATCCTGGTCGGCTACCTCAAAGCCCTCGACCTGCTCGACGAGGTCATCGCCCTGATCCGGCGCTCGCCCACCGTCGAGGAGTCGCGCATCGGCCTGATGGGCCTGCTCGACGTCGACGAGGACCAGGCCACCGCGATCCTCAACCTCCAGCTGCGCCGCCTCGCGGCCATGGAGCGCCAGAAGATCGCCGACGACTACGACGAGCTCCAGCGCAAGATCGCCGACTACCTCTCGATCCTCGCTTCCCCGCAGCGCCAGCGCGACATCGTCGGCACCGAGCTGATGGAGATCGTGGACAAGCACGGCGACGACCGGCGCACCGCGATCCTGCCGTTCGGGGGCGAGGTCTCCATGGAGGACCTCATCGCCGAGGAGGACGTGGTCGTCACGATCACGCGGGGCGGCTACGCCAAGCGCACCCGGATCGACAACTACCGCCAGCAGAAGCGCGGCGGTAAGGGGGTGCGCGGCGCGCAGCTGCGCGAGGACGACATCGTCGACCACTTCTTCGTCACCACGACCCACCACTGGCTGCTGTTCTTCACCAACCTCGGCAGGGTGTACCGCGCGAAGGCGTACGAGCTGCCCGAGGCGGGCCGCGACGCCAAGGGTCAGCACGTGGCGAACCTGCTCGCCTTCCAGCCCGGTGAGCAGATCGCCCAGGTCCTCGACCTGCGGGACTACGACCACTCGGAGTACCTGGTGCTCGCCACCCGCCGGGGGCTGGTCAAGAAGACCCGGCTCGGCGAGTACGACTCGAACCGCACCGGCGGGGTCATCGCGATCAACCTGCGCGAGGACACCGACGGCGAGTCTGACGAGCTCGTCTCGGCGCGGCTCGTGGATGCGATCGACGACCTCATCCTCGTCTCGCGCAAGGGCCAGTCGATCCGGTTCACCGCGAGCGACGAGGCGATGCGCCCGCTGGGCCGGGCGACGTCGGGTGTGACGGGCATGAAGTTCCGGGCCCGCGACGAGCTGCTCGCGATGGACGTCGTGCGCGAGGGCGCCGACCTGTTCGTGGTCACCGAGGGTGGGTTCGCGAAGCGCACCTCGATCACCGAGTACCGCGTGCAGGGCCGTGGCGGCCTCGGGATCAAGGTCGCCAACCTGGTCGAGGCCCGCGGGGACCTGGTCGGCGCGCTCATCGCCGACGAGGACGACGAGGTGCTCGTCATCATGGAGCGCGGCAAGATCGTGCGCTCCGCGGTGAACGAGGTGACGGCGACCGGCCGGAACACGCAGGGCGTCACGTTCGCCAAGCCGGACCGGGGTGACCGGATCATCGGAATCGCTCGAAACAACGAGCGACAGCTGAGCGAGGATGCGGCTACCGTGGACGGCGAGCCAGAACCAGACGGGGTCGAGGCGGATGAGAACACCGAGATCAGCGACGTCACCGAGGCAGACATCTCCGAGAACACGATCGACGAGTCCGAGGGCACGACGAGCGAGGGAGAGGTATGAGCAGCGACCAGCCGGTCCCCCCCTCCATCCCGCCGCTCAAGAAGCCCGGCAGCCCGGGCGCCGCTCGCCCCTCGGCGGCCCGGCCCATGGTCGTGCGGCCGGTGAACGACGTCCCCGCGCAGGGTAGTGCCGTGGTGAACCCGGGAGCCTCGTCGGCCGCACCACCGAAGGCGTCCGCGCAGGAGACCACCGCGACCCCGATCGTGCCCCGGGCGGCGCCGCGGCCCACGCCGACGCCGCCTGCCGCGAAGGAGCCGATCGCGAAGGCGCCCGCTACGCCGTCGCCGTCGGCCGCCGCGAAGCCGGCGAGCCCGACGTCGGTGCCGACCTCGCTGCCGGCGTCCATCCCGGTCCCGAGGGTGGCCGCCAGGCCGGCCTCGACGGTCCCGCCCGTCGTCGCGCCCAAGACCCAGATCGCGCCCCTCCCGGCGCTGACGGTGGCCGCTCCGGCGCCGCCGCGCACCACAACCTCCCCGGCGGTCGCCGCCGGGAACGAGGAATCGGCACACGAGGCACCCGAGACCCCCGCCAGGGGCCCCATGGCGACCTCGATGCTCAGGGCCCTCAAGAGCGCCACCGCGACCGTTGCTGGGGCAACGGTGGCCGCGGGTGCCCTTCGGGCCACCAAGTTCCCCCCCTCGGCCAACGGCGCACCGCCGCGGCCCGATTCGACCAAGGCGGACCCGACCATCGCTGCCAACGACACCCACGCCGCCTCGGCGGCGCCCCGCAACACCGCCCGGTCCGGCGCCGCACCCGACGGCGCCCGCATGCCGGCACCGGCGGCCGCCCGCGACGGCGCGCCGCGCCGGGTGCGGCTGTCCGTCTCCCGGGTCGACCCGTGGTCCGTCATGAAGCTGTCGTTCCTGCTGTCCGTGGCGGTGGGCGTCATGATCGTCGTGGCTGCCGCGGTCGTCTGGTTCGTGCTGGACGGGCTCGCGGTCTTCACCAAGGTGAACGACATGATCACCGAGATCGCCGGCAAGGAGTCGCCGATCGACATCCTGAAGTACGTCGAGTTCAGCCGGGTCGTCGCCGGGGCGACGATGGTCGGCGTCGTGGACGTCATCCTGCTGACCGCGCTGTCCACGATCGGCGCCTTCCTGTACAACATCACGGCCGCGCTGGTCGGCGGCGTGAGCCTCACCCTCACCGACGACTAGCGCCGTGGGCCGTGCCGCCGAGCAGGAATTGGGCGGCGCGGCCCGGCTGGGGTAGTCTTTCGGCGCCCCGGGTACCACCGGCGGGATTACGAGTGCGGGCCTATAGCTCAGACGGTTAGAGCGCTTCCCTGATAAGGAAGAGGTCAGAGGTTCAAGTCCTCTTAGGCCCACTTCAACGAACGCGACACTGGGGGATTCGATGAAGAAGTTGCTTCTGCTTCTCGGTGCCGCCACGGCTGGATATCTGGTGTGGCGACGGCTCGACGAGGACCGCGACGAGCGGGATCTCTGGGCCGAGGTCACCGACACCTTCGAGTGAGCTGGCAGAGGTAGCTCCACTCACGTTTCGCGGGGCGGTAGTTCAACGGTAGAACAGGGCCTTTGCAAGGCTCAAATCGGGGTTCGATTCCCCGTCGCTCCACTCGGTTGCCCAGGTCAGAGACCCCGTCTGTGACCTGGGCTTTCTTGTATTCCGGCTGGGTGGACAGCCGTCGGGCGCAAGAAAACACCAGGCCGGGCTGCTGGTCCGTACGCGGGCTCCACCGCGCGCTGGGACCGACAAACCCGGCCTGGTACAGATCGTCCCCCGCAGGGGGCGAACAGGTGCCTTGTGAGGTCAGGGCGCCGTCTGGTCCGACTGGTCGGACACCGACTCATCGGCGTCGGCCGCTTCGTCCGTCGGTGCCCCGTCCTCGCTCGAGGCGTCGTCGTCGCCCTCGGAGGTGTTCGGCGCCGACCTGCGGCGGCTGGTCGCCTTGCGGGTCGCCTCGCGTGCCTCGGCCATCCGCTCGGTGACGTCCTCGCGGACCTCCGCGACCCGGTCGGCGGCCTTCTTCGAGGCCTCCCGGCTCATGGCGACTGTCGCGCCGGCAACCTCGCCGACCGCCTCGGCCGCGGAACCGACCTTCTCCTGCATCTCGTGCCGGGGGTCGTGCCCACCCTCGCTCACGGGGGTTCCCACGGGCTCCCACGGGTCCGCCCACGGGTCGGTCGTCGGCTGCGTGCGGCGCCAGGCCGCGAAGGCGCCCGCGGCCGCGGCGAGGGCGGCGAAGATCCAGAAGATCTTCGCGCCGGTGTGCTTGTTCTTCTTGGTGGCGCTGACCGCAGCCGCCGCGGCGGCGACCGCTGCCGGGGCCTCGGCGGCGCTGTCCGCGGCACGCTCGATGGCGGCCCCGGCGCGCTCCGCGGCGTCGTTCACGGCCGCGACGATCCGGGGGAGCAGCTCGTCGACGAGCTTGTCGTGCGCGGTGTCGAGCACCGGGGCGGCCTTCTCGGCGACCGCCTCAACCTTGGGGGCGGCTGCCTTCACGCCCTCCTGCCACGCGTGCTCGAGGCGTGGGGCCAGCCAGTCGATGGTGGCCTCGAGCCTCGGGGCGGTCCAGTCCTTGGCGAGGCCCGCGGCCTCCTTCGCGCCGGCGGCGGCCTCGGTCGCCACGGCGCGAGCGAGCACGGCGGCCTCCTTGGCCTGCTCGGCGAGGTGGGCGGCGGTCTGGCCGGCGTTCTCGCCGGCATCGGTGAATGAGGTACCGACCCGGCTCTTGAGCCGGGAGGTGTCGACGCTCCCGGCGGTCGAGGCGGCGGAACGGCGGATCCGGTCGAACATGTCCACTCCCAGGTGGTCGGCGGAACGTGCATTCGAGAACCCCACTCTGCCACCCACGGCTCACGCGCGTGGTGCCACCGGCATCCGGAACCGAGTTCGCGCAGGGGGACGCATGGCGTACGTCGCAGGGAACCGGGCGGGACCGGGCGTGGAACAATGGACCCATGTACGCGACTCTGCACACCACAGCCGGTGACATCCGCTTCGAGCTCTATCCGAACCACGCGCCCAAGACGGTGGCGAACTTCGCCGGCCTGGCGCAGGGCACCAAGGTCTGGACTGACCCGCGCACGGGCGCGGAGCGGACCGAGCCCCTGTACGACGGCGTGATCTTCCACCGCGTCATCGAGGGCTTCATGATCCAGGGCGGGGACCCGCTCGGGACCGGCACCGGCGGCCCGGGCTACTCCTTCGACGACGAGATCCACCCCGAGCTCGCCTTCACCGAGCCTTACCTGCTCGCGATGGCCAACTCCGGCCAGCGCCGCGACCCGGTCACGGGCAAGGCCGGCGGCACCAACGGCTCGCAGTTCTTCATCTCGGTCGCGCCGACCGCGTGGCTCACCGGCAAGCACACGATCTTCGGCAAGGTCGCCGACGACGCGAGCCGCAAGGTCGTCGACGAGATCGCCGCGACGACGACGCGTCCGGGCGACCGTCCGGTCGAGGACATCGTCATCAACTCGGTCACGGTCGAGGACTGAGAACCTCGCCCGCCGCCCCCACGGACTCGATGTCACCTGCCCGATGACAACTGACCTTCCCGTGGGGGCGCCGCTGTCCGACCAGCCGCCGGTATGCCCGCGTCATCCCGACCGGGTGTCGTACGTGCGTTGCCAGCGGTGCGGGCGGCCTGCGTGTCCGGAGTGCCAGCGCCCCGCCGCCGTCGGCATCCATTGCGTCGACTGCGTGCGCGAGGCAGCCCGCGCGCTGCCGGCCACCCGGACGGTGCTCGGGGGGCGCGTGCGGGGCGGGCGTCCGGTCGTCACGCTCACGATCATCGGCCTGTGCGTCGCGAGCTATCTCGCGCAGCTGATGCTGCCGGACTGGACCCAGCGCTGGGCCTTCTCCCCCGCCGCCGGCGAGATCGAGCCGATCAGGTTCATCTCCGCGGCGTTCCTGCACTCCACCAGCCCGCTGCACATCGCGTTCAACATGTACGCGCTGTGGCTGGTCGGCCCGTACCTCGAGGGCGCCCTGGGTCGCTGGCGGTTCGCGGCCCTGTACCTGCTGTCCGCCGTCGGCGGCTCGGTCGGCGTGCTGCTGCTCGCCTCCCCGATCGTCACGCAGACGGACGTCGCGTGGGTGTCGGGCGTCGTCGGCGCCTCCGGCGCGGTCTTCGGTCTGTTCGGGGCGATCCTCGTGGTGCTGCGGCGCCTGGGTCGCGACGCGCGCCAGATCCTGGTGTTCATCGGCATCAACGCCGTGATCGGGTTCATGGTGCCGAACATCGCCTGGCAGGCGCACCTCGGCGGGCTGGTCACCGGGCTGGCCGTCGGAGCAGCCTTCGCCTACGCGCCGCGCGAACGGCGCGGTGTCCTCGCGGTCGCCGCGACGGTCGGCATGGCCGTCCTGCTGGTCGTCCTGGCGCTGGCCAAGTACGCGACGGTGTGACCCGTCGGGGGATGACCGAGTTGTCCCCAGACTTACTCACAACTGTGGAACTACAACCGTGTAGTTATCCACAGAAAAGTACAGAACTGGGGACGGCCGGCCGCGCGGACGAGCGTCAGCGCCAGCGGGTGGTCAGACCGAAACCGGTGATGATCAGCACGAAACCGACCGCCAGGTTCCACTGCCCGAGCCCGGGGATCGGCAGCTTGGACTGCGTGATGTACGTGACGACGATCCAGACGAGTCCCAGGATCATGAGCGAGAGCATGACCGGGACGAGCCAGCCGGGGTTCGTCTGCGGGGTCGCCTTGGCGGGCGGTGGTATGTACGCGGGCTTTTTCCGCGGACTCGACTCGGGCACTTCGGCTGGCTCCTGTCTGCGGCATCCAGGGCTGAAACGAGATCAGCCCGCCGCTCGTGAACTAGCGTAGTGCCGTTCGTCAAAGGGGTAGGAGCGCAGGTGACCGACCATACGCGTCGCACGTCGTTGCGCCGGCTCCGTGGGACGGCGTCGGCCGGTCTGGTGCTGGCCCTCGCGGGGCTGATGTTCACGGCGAACGCGCGCCTGGCCAAGGATCAGGACGAGCGCCACCCGCAGGACCTGAGCGAGCTGGCGAAGGTCGAGTCCGACCGGGTCGGTTCGCTCAGCAGCCAGGTCGGCCACCTGCGGGCGCAGGTCGACAGGCTCACCACCAAGCAGTCCGCCGCGATCGACACCGGCGACCCCGGCCAGGTGCGGGACATCGCGATCGTCGCCGGCAGCGGGGCCGTCACCGGTCAGGGCATCACGGTGCAGCTGACCGACGCGCCGCCGGACACCCCGCTGCGCGACGGCGTCGGCCCGGACGACCTGGTCGTGCACCAGCAGGACGTGCAGGAAGTCATCAACGCCCTGTGGGCGGGTGGCGCCGAGGCGATGGTGCTGCAGGATCAGCGGGTGACCTCGACGACCGCCTTCCGCTGCGTGGGCAACGTGCTCTCGCTCGGCGGCCGGCTGTACTCGCCCCCGTACGAGGTGCGGGTGATCGGTGACCCGAAGGCCCTACGGGCCGCGCTGTACCGCTCTCCGGGCATCCTGAGGTACCTCGGCTGGGTCCGGGCCGTCGGGCTCGGCTGGTCGGTGACGACGAGCGACACCCTCAAGCTGCCGGGCGCCGAGAGCGGAACCGAGCTGCACTTCGCGAAGGTGCCCAAGGGGACGAAGGTCTTCCCGTCCGCCGCCAAGGCCGGCGCGGCTGCCCCGACGTCGACCGACCTGGATCAACCGTGACCGCTGCGCCGACGCGCGGCGATCGCGCGGCGCCGGTGAACAGTTCGCGGGGCGCACGTTCGCGGCAGGTCGCGCTCGGCGCGACCGGCGTCCTCGGCGAGCTCATGATCACGCTCGGCGTCCTGCTGCTGGCCTTCATCGTCTGGCAGCTGTGGTGGACCGACGTCCAGGGGGACCGCGCACAGGCGCAGATCGTCGCGGACCTGCACTGGACGCCGAGCCCGATGCCGGTGCCGGACGGCGCGCCGTCGCCGACTCCGTCGTCCGCGACGCCGCGGCACGACGCCCCGCCGGTGATGGCGGAACCGGGCCACGCGGTGACGTTCGCCACGCTCTTCGTGCCGCGGTGGGGCAAGGACTACGTGCGGCCGGTGAGCCAGGGCGTCGACCGGGTCGGGGTGCTCGACCCGAAGGGGATCGGCCACTACGTCGGCACCGCGATGCCGGGCGGGATGGGCAACTTCGCCATCTCCGGGCACCGCACGACCTACGGCAAGCCGTTCAACCGGATCGCCGAGCTCGTGGTCGGCGACCCGCTCGTCGTGCGCACGAAGGACAACTGGTTCGTCTACCGGGTCACCAGCACCGAGATCGTCCGTCCGGGCGACGTCCAGGTCATCGACCCGGTGCCCGGGAAGCCCGGCGGGGTGCCGACGAAACGGTCGATCACGCTCACGACGTGCCACCCGATGTTCTCCGCGCGACAACGGTTCATCGTGCACGGTGTGCTGGACTACTGGGCGCCGGCCGCGGACGCCGCGCCGGCCGAGATCTCCGGGGGCGCATGATGTACGGGTGGCTGTGGCGGCATCTGCCCGGACCGAGGTGGGTGCGCGTGATCCTGCTGGGCATCGCGGCGCTCGCCGTCCTCGCCGCCTGTTTTCTCTGGGTGTTCCCGGCCGTCGCGCCGCTGATGCCGTTCAACAACACGACTGTGGGGTGATTCCATGACCCGGATCCTGGTGATCGACAACTACGACTCCTTCGTCTACACGATCGTGGGTTACCTGGCCCAGCTGGGCGCCGAGACCGTCGTCGTGCGCAACGACGCCGTCCCGCCGCTCGCCGAGCGTGCCGGGTACGACGGCGTGCTGATCTCGCCCGGCCCGGGCGCACCGGCCGACGCGGGCGCGAGCATGCAGGTCATCCGCGACTGCGCGGCGTCGGGTACCCCGATGCTGGGCGTGTGCCTCGGGCACCAGGCGCTCGGTGAGGTCTACGGCGGGACGGTCGCGCACGCCCCGGAGCTGATGCACGGCAAGACGAGCCGGATCGAGCACTACGGCGCGGGCGTGCTCGCCGGGCTGCCGGTGCCGTTCACCGCGACGCGCTACCACTCGCTCACGGTCCTGTCCGGGACGGTGTCCGACGAGCTCGAGGTCACCGCGCACGTGTCGACCGCGAACGGCCCCGTCATCATGGGCCTGCAGCACAAGACGCTGCCCCTGCACGGCGTGCAGTTCCACCCCGAGAGCGTCCTGACCGAAGGTGGCCACCGCCTCCTGGCCAACTGGCTAGCAATCTGCGGCGACGAAACCGCCATCCCCCGCAGCAAATCCCTGCACCCCCTGGTCCGCACCTGACCATGCACCCCGGCCTTTAGGTGATCCGCCAGGTGCCGCTGCGCCGCGAGATGCGAGTTGTCGTGGCTCTCCTGACACTTCCGTGGGTCAGTCGACCTCAGCCCGCCGAAAATGACCCACGGATCGGTCAGGAGAGCCGTTGTTGTCGTGTTTCGGGCGCTCGGACGACAACGTCTCGCCTCTCGCGTTGCTCTGGCACTCATCGCCGGATCCTGGGGGCGGACCCGGCCCCCGGGCGACGTAGTACCAGCGCCGAAGTAGAGCCTTGGACGGCCCTACCTCGGCGGAGGGGGGTCAGGCGGCTGGGGGGGTGAAGGTTGGGCCGCCGGAGGTCGTGAGGGTGACCGTGGAGCCGACGGCTACCGGGGTGCCCTTGTTCGGGTTCGAGGAGAGCACCTCTTCGGCCGGCTTGTCGCTCGCGGCGTCCGAGCGGGCGGCGACCAGACCCAGCGTCTTGAGCTCGGCCTCAGCCGCGGCGTAGGTCTTGCCGACGAGATCGTCGGGGATCTTCACGGTGGTCGGGGCGATCGCGACGTTGAGGTTGATCGTGGTCCCCTGCGGCACGAGACCCGGGCTGCGGTCCTGCGCCAGGACCGTGTCGGGGGCCTCGTCCGGGCTCTCGACGGCGCTGGTGTTGGAGTTCAGCTTGAGCTTGGCCAGGGTCGCCAGAGCCTCCGTCTTCGACTTGCCGGTGAGGTCGGGCAGCTCGACCGAACCAGAGGCGACGAAGATGCTCACCGAGCTGCCCTCGGCAACCGCGGACTTCCCCGCGGGCTCGGTCTTGGTGACGATGTCCTTGGTGGCCGGCACGTCCTCCGTCTTGACGTCACCGGCCACCAGACCGGCGGACTTGAGCGCTGCGCGAGCCTGGTCCTGGGTCTGTCCGGCGACATCCGGGACGGTGACCTGGGCAGGGCCCGAGGAGACGAACACCTGCACGGTCCCACCGATGTCGACCTTCTTGCCGGCGGCGGGGTCGGTCTTGGTGACGGAGTTGACCGCAACGGTCGCGCTCGGCTCGACCTGCCGCTCGGGCGTCAGCTTGAGTTTTTCGAGTGCCGCGATCGCGGCAGGGTACGTGCGGTTCGTCAGGTCGGGAACCGAGACCGTGGTGGGCGCCGGCGGGGTCTTGTGGGCGTTGGCGTAGAGCAACCCCGCGATCCCCGCGACCGCGAGGACCGCGATCACGATGAGCGTCCAGAGCAGTACGCGACGGTTCGGCGGCTCGTCCGCGCGGTGCGGGGTCGCGGTGCTCGACGTCGGCGGCGCGACCGAGCCCAGGGCGCGCGACCCGGCCGGGACGACCGACGTCGGCGACGTGATCGGGGCCAGCACCTGCGTGGCCTGGGCGGCGGAGGACTCCGAGACCGCGGCGGCCGCGAGGACCCCGACGGCGGGGGCGGTGATCTGCCCGCCGCGCATCGCGGCATCCAGGTCCGCGCGGAACTCGGCCGCGGTGGTGTACCGCGAGTCGCGCTCCTTGGCGAGCGCCTTGAGCGTGATCCGGTCGAGGGACTCGGGCACGTCGGACGCGAGCGAGCTCGGCGTCGGCGCCGGCTCGCGCACGTGCTGGTAGGCGACGGCGACGGGGGAGTCGCCGGTGAACGGCGGCCGCCCGGTGAGCAGCTCGAAGAGCAGGCAGCCGGTGGAGTACAGGTCGCTGCGGGCGTCGACCTGCTCGCCGCGCGCCTGCTCCGGGGAGAGGTACTGCGCGGTGCCGATGACGGCCTGCGTCTGGGTCATCGTCGCGGCGGAGTCCGCGATGGCCCGGGCGATGCCGAAGTCCATCACCTTGACCGCGCCGGTCGGCGTGAGCATCACGTTCGCGGGCTTGATGTCGCGGTGCACGATGCCGGCGTGGTGGGAGTACCCGAGCGCCGACAGGACGCCCGCGGTGATCTCCACGGCCTCCTCGATCGGCACGGCCTGGCCGTCCCGCAGGATGTCGCGGACGGTGTGGCCCTCGACGTACTCCATGACGATGAACGGGGCGGTCGAGCTCACGCCGGTCGACTCGTAGGTGATGTCCTCGCCGGTGTCGTACACGGCGACGATCGAGGGGTGGTTCAGTGAGGCGGAGGCCTGCGCCTCGCGGCGGAACCGGGCCTGGAAGGACGGGTCACGTGCGAGGTCGGAGCGCAGGATCTTGATCGCCACGGTCCGCCCCAGGCGGGTGTCGTGGCCGATGTGGACCTCGGCCATGCCACCGCGCCCGATGAGGTCGCCAACTTCGTACCTGTTGGCGAGGATCCGGGGTGCGTCGTCCGCCACTACGCGTCCGCCTTAGCTGTCGTTGTAAACGCACCGACCGTTTGTCCGGTCGGCGCGCGTTCGGAGATCATCCCACCGAAATCGGCGGGTTCAGGCGCTCCACCGGCCAGAATCAGGCCCGTGGTGGTCTCTGCGGGGGAAGAATCCGCCCGCCCCGACCCCATCAGGGTATCCGCCAGCGCGGCCCCCAAGAGCGCCACGACGAGGAGCAGCAGCGCCAGCATGGGCCAGGTCAGCCGTCCCAGACGCTTGCCGGTGGTGGTCGAGGTGCGCGTCGCGGCGGTCCGCGGGGCGCGCTCGTCGCCCGGTGCGGCCCCTGTGCGCAGCTCGCGTCGCGGTGGGTACGACGGCGGCGTGCCCGCCTGCGCCCCGGTGGTATCGGACGCCGGCGGGAAGGCCGGCACCCCGGTCAGGGGCACCGGCGCGGCCGGCGGAACGGGTGCGGCCGTGGCGTTGAGCGGGGTGCCGGACACCGGCACGCCGGACGTGAACGGGACCGGCGCCGACCCGGGAACCGGCTCGACAACCGACCCGGGAACCGGCCCGACGACCAGTGGCGCCGGGGGCGCTCCGTCGGCGATCAGCTCGTCGAAGAGGTCCGCGAGGGCGCCCGCCGTCGTCGGCCGGTCCTCCGCCTCCTTGGACAGCAGGCGCACGACGAGGGCGGCGAGCGCGGGATCGACGAAGTCGGGCAGCGGCGGCACGGGGTCGTTCACGTGCGCGACCGCGATGTCGACCGCCGTCGGGCCGGTGAACGGGCGGTGCCCGACGAGCGACTCGTACGCGACGATCCCGAGGGAGTACAGGTCGGAGGATCCGGTCGCCGGGTGGCCGACGGCCTGCTCCGGGGACAGGTACTGCGCGGTGCCCATCACCATCCCGGTCGCGGTCATCGGCGCCTGGTTCACGGCCGTGGACACGCCGAAGTCGGTGATCTTCACCTGCCCGCCTGGGCCCAGCAGGATGTTGCCGGGCTTCACGTCGCGGTGCACGACGCCGGCCGCGTGCGCCGCGTCCAGCGCGCGCGCGGTCTGCGCGAGGATCGGCAGCAGCCGCTCCGCCGACAGCGTGCGCTCGCGCTCGAGCAGGTCGCTCATCGGCTCGCCGATGACGAGCTCCATGACGAGGTAGGCGGAGCCCTCCTGCTCGCCGTAGTCGTACGGCTGCGCGATGTTCGGGTGCCACAGCGACGCCGAGTTGCGCGCCTCGGTGCGGAACCGCTCCAGGAAGCCCGAGTCCCCCGCGAACTCCTCGCGCAGCACCTTCACCGCGACGTCGCGAGCCAGGGCGATGTCGTGCCCCGCCCAGACCTCCCCCATGCCGCCGATGGCGATCCGCCGGTCCAGCCGGTACCGGTCGCCGAGAGCCATGCCCTGCAGCGGCTTCATCGGTTCAGCGCCGCCTCGATGACCGCGCGCGCGATCGGCGCCGCGACCCGCCCTCCGGTCGCCTCGTTGCCCATGGTCCCGCCGTGCTCGACGATGACCGCGACGGCGACCTTGGGCTGGCTGGCGGGTGCGAACGCGGTGAACCAGGTGTGCGGCGGGGCGTCGGACGTGGTCTGAGCGGTGCCGGTCTTGCCGGCGACCTGGACCCCCGGGATCTGCGCGGACCCGCCGGTGCCGTTCTGCACGACGCCGATCATCATGTCCCGCAGTGCCGCGGCGGTCTTCTTCGAGATGGGCTCTCCGAACTTCTCCGGAGAGGCCTCGTCGACGACGTCGAGGTCGGGGTCGCGCACGGTCTGCACCAGGTACGGCTTCATCTCGGTGCCGCCGTTCGCGATCGCCGCGGACACCATCGCCATCTGCAGCGGGGTCGCCCGCACCTCGTACTGACCGATGGACGAGAGCGCCGTCTGGGGGGTGTCCAGCGTCGCCGGGAACTGGCTGACGGCCACCTTCAGAGGGACCGAGAGGTCCTGGTCGAAGCCGAACGCCTCGGCCTGGGCGCGCAGCTTGTTCGCCCCGAGGTCCATCCCGAGCTGCGCGAACGCGGTGTTGCACGAGACCCGCAGGGCATCCGCGAGCGAGACGGTCTTGCCCGGTCCGCACGACTCGCCGCCGAAGTTCCCGACCCGCGCGCTCGAGCCGGGCAGCGCGAGGCTGCGCGGCGCGGGGAGCTGGGAGGAGGGCGTCATGCCGGCCTCGAGCGCCGCGGCGGAATCGATCAGCTTGAACGTGGACCCCGGGGGGTACGTCTGGGAAACCGCCCGGTTGAGCATCGGGTTCGCCGGGTCGGCGTCGAGCGCGCGGTACGCCTTGTTGACCTGGGCCGTGTTGTGGCCGGCGGCGAGGTTCGGGTCGAAGCTCGGCTTGGAGACCATCGCGAGGATGGCCCCCGTGCTCGGGTCCAGGGCCACGACCGCACCGCGCTGGTCGCCGAGGGCGTCCCACGCGGCCTGCTGCATCTTGGGGTTGATCGTGAGCTCGACCGAGGACCCCTGCGGCTGGCGGCCGGTGAACAGGTCCTGGATCCGGGTCAGGAACAGCGAGTCCGCGGAGCCGGTCAGGTAGTCGTTCGACGCCCGCTCGATCCCGGTCCGGCCGAAGACGGTCGAGTAGAAGCCGGTCACGGGCGCGTAGAGCGGGCCGCCCGAGTAGGTCCGCAGGTACTTGAACGCGTCGTCGACCGGCTTGGAGGAGGCGATCGGGTCCCCGCCGACGATGATCGGGCCGCGGGAGTTGTTGAACTCCCGGTACAGGGTGCGCACGTTGCGCGAGTCGGCGTTGAGCTTGGGCGCCTGCACGAACTGCACCCAGGTCGCGGCGCCCATCAGGGACAGGAACATCACGCAGACGACGACGGCGATCCGGCGCAAGGGGGTGTTCATCCGCGGGCCTCCTTCAGTCCGCTGAGGATCTCGGTCTTCTGATGGTCGGCGGTCGTTGTCGGTGGCTCGACGAAGCCGGTGAACACCGGTGGCGCCGGGCGCCGCGCGCTGTCCGAGATCCGCAGCAGCAGCGCGACGATCACCCAGTTCGCGAGCAGGGACGAGCCGCCGTACGCCATGAACGGCATGGTCAGGCCGGTCAGCGGGATCAGCCGCGTCACGCCTCCGACGACGACGAAGCACTGGAAGGCGACCACGAACGCCAGGCCGCCGGCGAGCAGCTTGCCGAAGCCGTCCCGCACGCCGATCGCGGTGCGCAGGCCGCGCTCGGTGAGCACGAGGTAGGCGACCAGGATCGCGAGCAGGCCGGTCAGGCCCAGCTCCTCGCCGAGGGACGCGACGATGAAGTCCGACTCGGCGTACGGCACCAGGTCGGGCCGCCCTGCCCCCCAGCCGGTGCCGAACAGCCCGCCGCTGGCCATCCCGAACAGGCCGCGCACCAGCTGCCCGGAGCCGCCGAAGGTCCGGTTGAACACGTCGTTGTCGAACGCGTACAGCCAGGCGTCGAAACGCGCTCCGACATGGGAGATCGCCGTCGCGGCGAGGACCGTGCCGCCGACGAACAGCACCATGCCCAGCACGATCCAGCTGGTCCGCTCGGTCGCCAGGTAGAGCATCGCGACGAACAGCCCGAAGAACAGCAGCGACGTGCCGAGGTCCTGCTCGAAGACGAGCACCGCGAGCGAACCGGTCCACACCAGGATGATCGGGCCGAAGTCGCGCGGGCGCGGCAGCTGGAGCCCGAGCACCCGGGGCCCGGCCAGGGCGAGGGTGTCCCGGTTGGTCACGAGGTACCCGGCGAAAAAGATCGCGAGGGCGATCTTCGCGAACTCCGCGGGCTGCAGGGACTGGCTGCCGAGGTGGACCCAGATCCGGGCGCCGTTGATCGTGGTGCCCAGCCCGGGCACCAGCGGCAGCACGGTGAGCGCGAGGCCGGCGACCATCGCGGTGTACGTGTAGCGCCGCAACGTGCGGTGGTCACGCAGCAGGATCAGCACCACGGCCGCCAGGGTCACGCCGATCGCGGTCCAGCCGAGCTGCTTGGTCGCGAACGCGGTCGGGTTGCCGCGGGCGGCGTGCGCGAGGTCGATCCGGTAGATCATCGCGAGCCCGATGCCGTTCAGCGCGATGGCCACCGGCAGGATCACCTGGTCGGCGTAGGGCGCGCGGAACCGCAGCACGACGTGCAGCCCGAGGCCGATCACGACCATCCCGGCGCTGTAGCCGTAGATGTTGGCGGGCAGCTTGCCCTCGACGTTCAGGCCGACCAGCGCGTACGCGGCCACGCCCAGCGCGAGCGCGAGCCCGAGCAGCCCGAGCTCGACGTTCCGGCCGGGGCGCACGCGATGGGGCGTGATCGTCGCCATCAGGCGGGTTTCACAGTCGTCGGGGTCTTCGCGGGCACGGGCGTCTTCGCGGGGACCGGCGTCTTCGCCGGGGTGGGGGTCGGTGTGGGGTTGGCCTTGTTGTTGTCCTCGACGAGCCGGGCCACCCTCGAGCGCGCGTCGCCGAGCGAGGTCGCGGGGATCGCCTGGTCGAGCCGGGTCCGGACGAAGCCGGGCAGGTCCTGGGCCACCAGCGAGGTCTTCTCCACGACCGTGGACAGGGCGAGCGGGCCGACGGTCTGCGGGATCCCGCGATAGATCGCGACGTCCCCTTCGGTGACCCCGACGTAGTACTGGGTCTGGGTCCACCGGTACGCCGCGAGCCCGCCGACGCCGATCGCGGCGAGCAGCACGAGCATGCCGACGAGCGTCACCACGCGGCGGCGCCGGCGACCGGCCCGGGCGTCGTCGTCCTCCGCGTCGTCCTCCGCTGCCTCCACGGCGCTCGCGTCGTCCGACGGCGCGCTCATCGTCAGGGTCGCGGCCCGGGCCGCCGGGCCGTCCGCGGCCGCGCTGCGCCGGTTCCGCGACGTGGCCGCCGACCCGACGATGGCCGACGCGGTGCCGGGCGCGGCGCCGTCGGGCAGGGTGTCCAGGTCGACGACGTCGGCGACGATCACCGTGATGTTGTCCGGCCCGCCGGCGCGCAGCGCGAGCTGGATGAGCCGCTCGGTGCACTCCTCGACGTTCGGGACGCCGCGCAGGGTCTCGGCGAGAGTGTCCGCGCTCACCACGCCCGAGAGCCCGTCGGAGCACAGCAGCCAGCGGTCCCCGGCGCGGGCCTCGCGGACCGACAGGTCGGGCACGATCTCCATGTCGAAGTCGCCGAGCACGCGCATCACGACCGAGCGCTGCGGGTGGTGCTCGGCCTCCTCGGCGGTGATCTTGCCCGTGTTGACCAGGTACTGCACGAACGTGTGATCGGTCGTGATCTGCGTCATCTCGCCGTCGCGCAGCAGGTAGGCGCGAGAGTCGCCGATGTGGGCCATCGCGAGCTTGCTGCCAGCCCGCAGCAGGGCGGTGACGGTCGTGCCCAGGCCCGCGAGCTCGGGATCCGCGGTCGCGCGGGCGAGCAGCTCCTCCTGCGCGGCGTGCAGCGCACGGTCGAGCTGCTCCAGGGCGTCGTCGGGGCCGTGCGCCTCGTCGTCGAGCGGGGCCAGCGTCGCGACCGCGACCGAGGACGCGACGTCGCCGCCCGCGTGCCCGCCCATGCCGTCGGCGACGACGAGCAGGTGCGGGCCCGCGTAGGCGGAGTCCTGGTTGTTGGCGCGCATCAGGCCGACGTCGGACCTGGCGGAGTACCGCAGGGCGATGGTCACGGTTCGCTCTCCCGCCCCTACTTCTGCAGCTCGACGACGCTCTGCCCGATGCGCACGTGCGCGCCGGGCAGGACGGGGGTGGGCTTCTCGACCCGGACCGTGCCCAGGAACGTGCCGTTGGTGCTCCCGAGGTCCTCCACGAACCACTGCCCGCACTGCGGGAAGATCCGGGCGTGCCGCGAGGAGGAGTAGTCGTCGTCGAGCACGAGCGTGCACGACGGCGCGCGGCCGATCAGGATCGCGGACGTCGTCAGCGGCAGGGTCGTGCCGCGCAGCGGACCCTCGGTGACCACCAGGCGGGTGGGGGTGTCGCGGCGCGGGGCCGGCGTGGCGGCGGGCACTGCGGGCGCGGCCGCGCCGCTCGCCGCGGCCTTGGGCGCCTTGCGGCCGGTCGCCTTCTGGCCGCGGGCCGTGATCTTGGTCCCGTACACGTCGCGGCGCAGCACGCCGATGGCGGAGAGGACGAAGAGCCACAGCAGGACGAGGTACCCCAGCCGGAGCAGGGTGACTGCCAGCTCACTCATGCGGCTCCGTCACTGGTCGTCCTCGTCCTCGGCGTCGGAGTCGGCTCCAGTCCAGAACAGGATCCTGGTCCGGCCGATGGTCAGGGTGTTGCCGTCCAGCAGGGTGGCCGCGGGTACCTGGTGGCCCTCGACGAACAGGCCGTTGGTCGAGCCCAGGTCGGCGGCGACGACGCCGTCCTTGGTGACCCGGATCTCGATGTGGCGCCGGGAGACGCCCGGGTCGTCCACGATGATGTCCGCCTCGGAGCCGCGGCCGATGACCGTGACCGGACCGGTGAGCAGGTAGCGCTGGCCGTCGATGTCGACCAGCGGGTGGCGCGTGCTGGGCGCCGCGGTCGCGGCGGCGGGCGCGACGGCGCCCCGGACTGTCGCGCTGCGGACCCGGAACCGGCCGGTCTCGAGGTCCTCGTGCTCGGTGAAGGTCACCGTGACCGGACCGACGAACGCGTAGCGCTGCGCCGAGGCGTGCTCGGTGACGTTGGCCGCGAGCTCATCCGCGAGCGGCTCCGCGCCCCAGTCGATGATCTGCTTGTAGTCCGCGGGGGAGAGTTCGATGGTGAAGGCGTTGGGGACGACGGTGCGTTCCCGGTCCACGACGGCGGCGCGGTCGTCGACCTCGCGCCGCAGCGCGCTCGCGAGCTCGACCGGCTTGACCTCGCTCTTGAACGCCTTGGCAAAGGCGGTGTTGACCGCGCGCTCCACGCCCTGTTCGAACCTGTCGAGGATGCCCATGGCCACCTCCTTGCGTCGTCGTCGTGCGTTCGTCGCCTCCTGCGCAGGCAGGGTCAGGCGTGGGACTGGCGCCCCATTGTTGCCGATCGTAACAATCTGCGGTGCCACGCGAGGCTGTGAGCGGTGCCGCGGACCTGTCGATGTGACGCAGCCGTGCCTCCGGGAGGCCGCGGCAGGACCCGGACGTGGGGAACGACCCCCTCGTCGTGTTAAGTTTCTCCGGCGCGCGCGAGTGGCGGAATGGCAGACGCGCTGGCTTCAGGTGCCAGTGTCCGAAAGGGCGTGGGGGTTCAAGTCCCCCCTCGCGCACAGTGCGAGTCGTTCCACGTGGAACGCACTCGAGAACCACCGAAGCTCCCGGTCAGGGTCACCTGGCCGGGAGTTTTCGCGTTCGGCGGGGGTCGATGCCCGGCCGGTGTTCAATCCGGCGAGTGGGCGGGCTCAGTGCAGCCCTCTGTGCAGCCAGAGTGCAGTGAATGAGACGTTTTGGTGCACTTTCGCTGCACAGAGCGCTGCACAGAGCGCTGCACTGAGGTCGACCAGGCGGACTGGCCGGCGATCTCGGACACTGGCTGGACCGACGAAGTCGCGTGAGATCGGCGAACCGAGTCGGCAAACCCCAATCCGCACGCTACGGGACCTCAGCGCCGTCGCGAGGCACCTCATTGTGTCCGCGAAAACACATCAGTGCCGCTCTCAACGACCCACGGAAGTGTCAGGAGAGCCGAGAGTTCGCCCGGAATGGAGGCATCTGTCGACGGGTGCCGCAGGTTACGGTGCGGAAGTGACCTCGCGACCACCCCGGATCGGCCTGTTCGGGTGCACCGTTCCGGCGGGCCGGCTCGCCCGCGGCGTGCTGTGCGTGGCGCTCGTGAGCGGACTTGCCGCCTGCTCGTTCCTGGGTGGCGGGGGCTCCGGGCTCACACCGGGTGGCGGATCCTCGGCGTCGACGCTCACCCCGTCTCCGAGCCCGGCACCGGTCGCGGATCCGGTGAAGCTCGCCGGGACGGCCCGGACCGCGGGCACGCCCGCGCACTCGGGGAAAGTCACGCTCACGGTCGCCGCATTCACCCCGCCGGTCACCGTCACGGCGCAGGGCGACGGGTCGGCGGCGGTGTCGCTCGGGGTCGTCGCGGTACCCGCGTCCACCACCGGCACGCCGTCGCGCGAGGTCGCCGCGGTGTTCGCCGCTCCCGCGGGCCTTCAGTTCGAGGCCCGGTCGGACGGGTCGGCCGCGGTGCTCGGGGGCTCGGGGGCGGTCGTCGGGGCGTTGACCCGCGCTGGGGTCGTCGGCGGCGCAGGGGTGCGCCGGGACGCCGAGCTGGCCGTCCGCAAGGGCGACCCCGGGCTGGCCGACCTGCTCGTCGACGCCGGACCGGCAGGCACGGCGACTCTCGTGTTCGGTGCGGACCCGCTGGTCAGGGAGCACTGGACCACCCAGGAAGGCGGGCGGTCGCTCGCCGTCGTGCCGGCGCCGTGGGTGCGGACGGGTGGGCTCGCGGCTCAGGACGCGCTGTGGTCTGCGCTCGTCGCCGCCGAGCCGGCGGCCGACCTGGCGACGATGCACGACCAGATGCTGTGCCACGCGCTGGGCGCACCCGACAAGGCCAGCTGGAACCTCGAGCCGTGGCGCCCCAAGGTCGACTCGCTCACCATGCTCGCCGCGGGCTGCAACCCGTAGCCCCCCGCAACGTCCGAGCGTTGACGTCCTATAGCGCACGTTCCGCACATCGCTGGGGTCGAAGTTGGCGGGTTTAGTCGGGTCTTTCGGCTTCGTCGAACGCGTGGAGTGATCGGGTCTCGAGGTCGCTGAGGCGTTCGCGGAACTGGCGGGCGTTGTCGAACCAGGGTTGGTAGCGGGCGGCCTGGTCGGCGCTCAGGGTTCGGCTGACGGTTTTCCCCGCGATGGTCCGGGTCCAGTGGAAGTAGGGCCCGTGCAGGGCGGGCGGGTCGGCTTTGCATCGGCAGTTCGCCTTTCCGCAGCGCATGAAACGCCGGGAGAGGGTGCCGGGCAGTGCGTAGCGGGTCTTGTCGAGCTCGGCGGCGAGACCCGCTACGTCTGGGGCTACGTCTGGGGCTGGGGGCGAGGGCATGGGAGTCCTTTCGGCGCGTCGCGTCCTCCGGTTGACAATCGAAGGATAGTGTGGGAGACGGACGCCGTCAACAGGAGGAAGGGTTCTCATGAACCAGGTGCAGGACTGCCAGCTGGTCTCCGCCCAGGTCGGCGCCCTGCCGATCGTCAACCGCATCCTGGACCGCCTGACCCTTCCCGCTCTCCTCACCGCCGCGCTGGGCACCGGCGACCCCCGGGTGAAGCTGCCGGGCGCCGCGGCGGTCCGGCTCGTGGTGACCAACCTGGTCCTGGGCCGCGAGCCGCTCTACGCCCTGGGCGAGTGGGCCGCTCGCTACGACCCGGCCCTGCTTGGCCTGTCACCCGCTCAGGTCGGGGCGGTCAACGACGACCGGGTCGGGCGGGTGCTCGAAGAGCTGTTCTATGCGGACCGGGCGTCCCTGGCGACCGCGGTCGTGCTCCGCGCGATCAAAGAGTTCGCCGTGGACACCACCCAACTGCACAACGACAGCACCAGCATCACCCTGCACGGGAACTACGCCGGCGCCACCGGCACCAGCGGCGACGAGCCCACCCCGGCGGTGATCACCCCTGGCCACTCCAAGGACC